>JASHSE010000006.1 GCA_030036975.1 Xanthobacteraceae bacterium
GGTGCCGCTTGGCGGCGGCGCAGCTTGCTGCTTGTGCCGTTTCTGCTCGGCATTCCGGCCGTGGCGCATGCCGCACAAACGGCGCCGCCGGAAAGCTCGCTCGCGGTGTTCGTCGCCGAAGTCGGCGTTCTGCTCGTGGTCGGCCGCATCATGGGCGAGGCCGCGCAGCGCATCGGCCAACCGCCGGTGATGGGCCAGCTGATCGGGGGATTGCTGCTCGGACCATCGGTGCTCGGCGCGTTGTGGCCGCACGCCGAGCACGCGCTGTTTCCGGGCGGTGATGCGCAAAAGAATCTGATTGAGGGCGTGGCGCAGCTGGGCGTTCTGATGCTGCTCTTGCTCACCGGCATGGAGACCGATTTGCCGCTGGTGCGGCGCGTCGGCCGCACCGCCGTCACGGTGGCGGTCGCCGGCGTCGCCATTCCGTTCGCCTGCGGCGTCTGGCTCGGCGAAATGCTGCCGGATTCACTGCTGCCGAAACCGGAGGCGCGCCTCGTCACCGCGCTGTTTCTCGGCATCGCGCTGTCGATCTCGTCGGTGAAGATCGTTGCCATGGTCATCCGCGAGATGAACTTCATGCGCCGCGACATCGGCCAGATCATCGTCGCCTCGGCAATTCTCGAGGACACGATCGGTTGGGTGATCGTCGCAATCGCGTTCGGCCTGGCGTCGGCCGGCCGCATCGATGCCTGGTCGATCGGGCGGGCTCTGCTCGGCACCGCGGTGTTTCTCGCCGCGAGCGTGACCGTCGGACGTCGCATCGTGTTCGAGCTGATCCGCTGGGCCAATGACAGCTTTCAGAGCGAATTTCCGGTCATCACCACCATTCTGGTGATCATGGCGGCGATGGCTCTGATCACGCAGGCAATCGGCGTCAACATGGTGCTGGGGGCATTCGTTGCCGGCGTCTTGGCGGGCGAATCGCCGATCCGCACCCGGCACATCGACGAGCAACTGCGCGGGCTGATCGTCGCTTTGTTCATGCCCATCTTCTTCGGCCTGTCCGGGTTGAGCGCCGACCTGACGGTGCTGAAAGATCCGCATCTCGCCGTGCTCGCGGCCGGCCTGCTGCTGATCGCCTCCGCCGGAAAATTCCTCGGCGCGTTCGTCGGCGGCAAGCTCGGCGGGCTCGTTCGCAGCGAAGCGTTCGCGCTCGCCTGCGCGATGAACGCGCGCGGCTCGACCGAGGTCATTGTCGCCTCACTCGGGCTGTCGATGGGCATTCTCAGCCAGAATCTATTCACGCTGATCGTCGGCATGGCGGTGATCACTACGGTATCGATGCCGCCGATGCTGCGCTGGGCGCTCAAACGGCTGCCGATGCGCAAGGCCGAGCGGATCAGGCTGCAGCGCGAGGCGATCGACGCCCACGGCTTCGTCACCAATCTCGAGCGCCTGCTGGTCGCCGTCGACAACAGCCGCAACGGCAAATACGCCGCGCAGTTCGCCGGCATTATCGGCGGCTCCAGCGGCAAGCCGACCACCGTTCTCGACCTGACCTCAGCCGAACCGCACAAAAGGCCGGCAAAGAATGGCACACGGCCATCAGCAGACGGCACGGACGCAAAAGCGCATGCCGGGGATCCGGCGCGCGAAGTCAAGTCCGCCGCCGAACGCGCGACCACGCTCGAGACGCATCCCGACGAGAAAAAGCCGGGCAACATCGACGTGACGGCCGTGCACAAGCATGCGATCGGCGCCGAAGCCGTCGCCGAGGAAGCGCGCAAGGGTTACGACCTGCTGGTCATCGGCATTGCCGACACTCATGATCCCAAGGGCGGCTTCAGCCGCAGCGTCTCGCTGATTGCCAAGAATTTCGAGGGCGCGCTCGCAGTCATCGATGGGCGCGAGGGCGAACGCGAGCGGTTGTTCGAAAAGGGCGGCAAAATTCTTATTCCGGTGAACGGCACCGAAGCGTCGCGCCACGCCGCCGAGGTCGGCTTTACGGTGGCGCGCGCCAACGACGCGGAAGTCACGGTCCTCTACGTTACCCGCACAAGCGCAGGCCGAGACGCCGGCCGGGCGCCGGCACGCGGCACCCGGCGCAACGAAGCCGCGGTCCTGAAGGATATCGGAGCCGTGGCGGAACGTTTCAGCGTCGATCTGCGCCGCAGCGTATGCGCCGATACTGCACCGGACGAGGCGATCGTGCGTGAGGCCAAGCGCGGCTTTGACCTGATCGTGCTGGGAGCGAACCGGCGGCCTGGTGACACGTTGTTTTTCGGCAGCACGGCTGCGGCGGTGCTCGATCGAGCCGAGACCTCGAAACTGTTTGTTGCAAGCTAAACCGAGCGGGTGGGAACCCGCTGCCTTTGCGCTGGCCCTGCCCGGCGGCGCAAGCTTGTTGCCGAATGAGGACTGGTAAAAATGCCTCGCCGGGCGCATATTTTCTCCACGGCGGGCAGCACCGCCGCAATAGCCGGCGCGCTGTCGAACGAAACCAACGATTGCGCTCCCGGCTGCGGCGCAGGAAACGCGTCCATGTCCATAGTCCCGCTGCTCGCACAATCGGCCTTTGATCCCGAATTCATCGAGACGCTGGTGTCAGCCTACGAGGACGCCTGGAGGAAGGTCGAACAATCAGGCAGCGCTTTCGCCTCGCCGCGTTACCGGCGCGCCGCGCAGGAGATCGTCGCCAAGCGCATTATTGAGATGGCGCAGCGCGGCGAACGTGAGCCGACCCAGCTTGCCGAAGACGCCGCAAGCTACTTGGCCCGATCCTACGCGTAACGCGCATCGTGGCAGCCGCGGCCAATGCCGCCGCCGGATCTCCTCGCCTCAAGGATCATCTCCGCGGCTCATCGCCAAACTGCGGCGACGGCTCTTCTGCATAGCCCAAGGTGAGCGGCGCCGGGGCGCGCTCGCGGCGAAGCTCCCAATATCTGGCCTGCTGCTCTCGGCGCAACGCGCGCCGGCGCCGATCCTCAAATCTCGTGTTTGAAAGGTCTGTCCTGCGGCGATACTCTGCCGCGGCGCGGCTTTGCGCAATGCCGCCAACGCCCGCATTCCGCTGCGGCGGCTGTGCCGCTTTGTTCGGTTTGTGCGGATCGATTTTCGCCGCCGCGGTGATGAGCTCGGGCCGCGGATTGGCCGCGTGATGGTGAGGGTGATAAAGCAATGCGTCCGCGGCCATCACGAAAAATACGATGATCGCAGAAATCGCGCTCAGATAGGCGAAGATGGATGCCAGGAAGCCCATGAGCGACCGAAAAACCAACCCCGCCGCCTGGATAATGCGCGGTCGCCGTTTTGCGTTCCTGCGCTGATGAACTTCGGCCGCAGATGTGGAACCGAGCGCATCGCTGAAAGGTTCATGGTTTTGGGCAGCGTTATACTTTGGCTGAGCAGCGGCAACGGAAAAGCCGTGGACCTTATTTGTTCCTCCCTGTGGCTCGCGGTCGTGATCTGGCTCATCCTGCGGGCGGTCGGTCAACGCGGATTGCTGCCCCGGCTATCCATGGCCGCCGCGCCCATCGCTAACGCCGCGCCGCATGTCACAGTCATCGTTCCGGCACGCGATGAAGCAGGGAATATCGGCCGCTGCCTGCGATCGCTGTTGGCGCAGGACTATCCGGCAGCCCGCGTCAGCTTGCTGGTGATCGACGACCACTCCGCCGACGACACCGCCGCGATCGTGCGCGCCATCGCGGCGCGCCACTCACAGGTTTCGCTGCTGTCGTGCCCGCCGCTGCCGCCGCGCTGGACCGGCAAATCGCACGCCTGCTGGATCGGCGCGCGGACCGCAGTGCCGCAGAGCGAATGGCTGTGTTTCATGGATGCCGACGTCTGGGGCAAGCCGGCGCTGTTGTCGAGCGCAATCCATGCCGCATCGACACAACACATCGACCTTCTCTCGCTCGCGCCGCGCCAGGAGCTGCGAAGTTTTGCCGAGCGCCTGATGTTGCCGTGCGGGCTCATTCTGCTGTCGTTCCTGCAAGACTTGCGCGAGGTGCAGGGCCGCGACGGCTCGGCGGTGACGGCGACCGGCCAGTTCATGCTGATCCGCCGCGACGCCTACGAGGCGGTCGGCGGCCATGCCGCAGTGTCCAATGTGATCTGCGAGGATTTGGAATTCGCGCGCCTGCTCAAACGATCGGGCCGGTCCGTGCTGCTGATGGGCGGCGATGACGTGATCGCGACACGCATGTATACGGGGTGGCGCACGCTGTGGCCGGGCTTTGCCAAAAATCTGGTCGACACGCTCGGCGGCCGGCGCGTCACGCTGAGCTTCACGCCGCTGGCGGTGCTCTTGGCGTGGGCGGCCGTGGCGATGCCGATCATTGATGCGTTCGCCTGCCGGCAAGGCGCCCCAAGTGCCTGGACCGCTCTGGTGGTGGCGCTGCTCGGCTCGGCCGCGGCTTTCGGCCTGCACATTGCGGCGACGTACTACTTCCGCATCCCGTTCTGGTACGGTCTTCTGTTCCCGCTCGGTTATACGATAGGGGCGGCGATCGCGTTCGACAGCGTGCGCCGTCGCCTGACCGGACGAGTGATCTGGAAAGGCCGGATGTATTCATGAAGGCGGCCAAGAGGAAGGCCGAAGACGAGCGCCCGGCGGTCGATCGGGACGCACGGCGGCTCATCGATCTGGAGGAAGCGCGCGCCGTGATCATTGCGGCCGCGGCGCTCGCCATCTTTCTCTATTTCATCAAACTGATCCTGTTGCCGTTTCTGCTGCCCGCCGTGCTCGCCTATATCTGCACCCCGCTGCTCGATTGGCTGGCCGCACGCACGCGCTGGCCCCGTTGGCTGTTCGCGGTTCTGTTCTTTGCGGTTTTTTTCCTCGGCGGCGCGCTGTTTGCCGAGTTCGCCGGCACGCGAATGATCGCCGAGGCCCGCGCCGTCGCGGCCGACCTGCAAGGAACGCTGGAGCGGTTCGCCCGGGGCGCCTTGGGTAATCAGCCGCTTCATCTGTTCGGCAACACAGTCGACGCGCACCAGCTCGTGCAGGGCCTGCTCGCGCGACTGCGCGATTGGCTCGGACAGTCCGATGTGCTCGCCACGCTCGTCAGCTACAGCCTGGTAGCCGTGATGGGCGTGTTCCTCACCGCCGTCCTGCTGTTCTATTTCCTGATTAGCGGTCACCGCGTGGCCCGCGGCATCTTCTGGATGGTGCCGCCGCATCGCCGCGCGCTCGCCGACCGCATCTGGCAGCGGCTCGACCCCGTGCTGACCCGGTACTTCATCGGCATCATCGTCGTCATGATCTATGCGACGGCGGCGTCCTATGTGGGATTGAAATACTTTCTCGGCATCGAGCACGCGGTGCTGCTGGCGCTCTTGACCGGCATCCTCGAGACCGTGCCGGTGATCGGGCCGACCTCAGCCGCCATCATCGCCGGCCTGGTGTCGCTGCGCACCGCGACCGGATTCATGAGCATCATCGATTATGCGCTGTATGCGACGGCGTTGCGTCTTTCGATCGACCAATTCATCGGTCCGCTCGTGCTCGGCACCGCCGCCCATGTCCATCCGGTGCTGATCATCTTTTGTTTTCTCGCCGGCGGCATCGTGTTCGGCATACCCGGGATCATCATGGCCGTCCCGGTGGCGCTGCTGATCAAGAGCACGCTCGCCACTCTGTACGGCGACGAAGCCGATTAAACGGCGTTCGACCGGGCCGCTCGGGCGTCTCGCCGCCGTCAAAAACCCGAGCTATATTGTGGCGTTGTCGGCAACTTTTTCCGGGGGCGAAAGTTGCCGGTGCGGTAGAGGCAAGCGGAGGCCCTCTCATGGCGGCGTGGGAGTCCGCGAGGCGCAGCGAGCAGTCCCCGTACAGCCATCCGTGGCTGGCGGAGGCGATCTTTGCGCTCGACAGATGGTTGCAGCGCCGGCAGAGCGTCGTCGAGTACAGCACGCATCCGCAGTGTCTGTTTCGGCTGCAGATCGACCGATCGTGCCGGCAGTTGGTGCTGCGCGACGGCACGCTGCTGCGCCGCGGTCAGCGCATTGCGCGATTGCATTTCTGGAATGAACACGTCCCGCCCATTCCGGAAGGCGGCACGACCATCCGCTGGGCGCGGCAGATCGAGCGCGGCATTGCGATTTCGTTGCGCGAGCTGGTCAGATACTTGGCGTCCCAGCCGGACCTTGACGACGTTACCGTCATCTGCGGCGACGTTCCGTGCGGCACCCAATCGCAGGCGCAACAGGTCGCCCACATCATGGCGCATTACGGCTTCGAGACCATTTTCGAAGAAACACCGGCGCCGCTCGGCGGGCGTCTGCACCGGTTCGGCGAAAATATTCTGATCTCACTGATGGTGTTGGCACGGAATTCCGTGGCGCTTCGCGCGGATACCCTGCGCCGCATACGCGTGCCGGTCTACCTCTCGTGTCGAGATCTTGCAGAGCGATTTGGCGCCGCCAGACAAGCCGCGGCGGCCTCGGAGGTTGTATGAGTATTGTTCATAATCTTCCCGACACAACATCGTTCGTCCTGTCGCTTTGTGACATTTGTCTTGCCGGCGCCTTCGTCGGCTGCATCCTGATGCTGTTCGAAGCGGGATTTGTTCTCGCCTTTCGCGGCCACGACAACTACAGCAAAGCGGCGCAGCCCGCCGTCACAGTGCTGAAGCCTCTGCACGGCGCCGAACCGGGGCTGGCCGCACGACTAGCGGCGTTCTGCCGGCAGAACTACAGCGCACCCATACAGGTTCTTTGCGGCGCGGGCGATGCCACCGCCCCGGCCATCGCGGTGGTGCGCGCGGCGCAGCGCGAGCTGCCGGAGGCTCCGATCGAGCTTAACGTCGATCCGCGGCGTCATGGTATGAACCGAAAGGTATCCAACCTGATCAACATGCTGCCGCGCGTCCGCCACGACACGCTGATCCTCTCCGACAGCGATATCGTGGTCGGCCCCGACTATGTGCGCACGCTTGCGGCGCTGCTGAGCGCGCCGCGCGTCGGTGCCGTCACCTGTCTGTATCATGGCATCGGCGGCGAAGGGCTGTGGGCGCGGCTGTCTGCGCTTGCCATCAATACGCATTTTCTGCCGCAGGCGATCATGGGGCTCAGCGTCAAGGTGACCAAGCCCTGCTTCGGCGCCACCATTGCAATGCGGCGCTCCATGCTCGACCGGATCGGCGGCTTTGCACCCTTCGCCGACGAGCTTGCCGACGATTATGTGATCGGGATGGCCGTGCGTTCGGCCGGCTATGAAGTCGTGACCGCGCCGTTCGTGGTCGGTCATCGTTGCTTCGAGGCGAGCTTGCGCCAGCTGATGCGTCATCAAATCCGGGTCGCCCGCACCATCAAGAGCATCGACCCGATCGGTTACGCCGGCACCATCATAACGCACCCGTGGCCGCTGGCGCTGATCGGCATGATGTCGGGAAGCACCGCCGCGGCGCTGCTGGCGATTGCAGCGCTCGCTTCGCGCATCACGCTATGCCGCTGCGTCGAACGCCGGTTCGGATTGGCGCGGGAGAGTTTTTCGCTCATTGTACTGCAAGATATCATTGCGTTCGCCGTCTATGTGGCGAGTTTCTTCGGGGCGACGGTTTACTGGCGGGGGGCCGCCTACCGCGTGGCTGCGGATGGCACCCTCACTGAGGACGACTTGAGGCGCTGATGATGCGAACCTTATGCCTGCAGGCCCCCTCGTTTGACGGCTTCGACGGGGGAGCCGGCGCGCGCTACCAGGCGCGGCGCGAGATTCGCTCGTACTGGTATCCGACCTGGCTCGCCCAGGTTGCCGCCATGGTGCCGGACAGCAAGCTGATCGATGCGGTGCCGCACCGGCTCACGCTTGCCGATGTGGTCGGCCAGGCGCACGACTTCGATCTGGCAGTGCTGCACACCTCGACGCCATCTTTTGCCTCCGACGTTGCCGTGGTCGAGGCGCTCAAATCGGCCAATCCGGCGATGAAAATCGGCTTCGTCGGCGCCAAAGTCGCCGTCCAGCCCGATGCCAGCCTGGCGGCTTCGCCGGCGATCGACTTCGTCGCCGGCAACGAGTTCGACTTCACCGTCAAGGAAATTGCCGCGGGGCGCGATTGGAATACCATATCCGGCCTGTCGTACCGCGACTCAGCCGGTGCGATGCAGCACAATCCGCCGCGTCACATTCTTGAGAATATGGACGAGCTGCCGTTCGTCACACCCATCTACAAGCGCGACCTTGCCATCGAGAACTATTTTATCGGCTATCTTAAACACCCCTACGTGTCGCTTTACACGGGCCGCGGCTGCAAATCGCGCTGCACCTTCTGCCTGTGGCCGCAAACGGTCGGCGGTCACCGCTACCGCACCCGCAGCGTCGGCAATGTGATCGAGGAAATGCGCTGGGCTAAGGCGGCGTTTCCAAAGGTCAAGGAATTTTTCTTCGACGACGACACGTTCACGGACGATCGGCTGCGCACCGAGGCGATCGCGCGCGAGCTCGGCAAGCTCGGCCTGACCTGGTCGTGCAACGCCAAGGCCAACGTGCCGCGCGATACGCTGAAAATCATGCGCGATAACGGCCTGCGGCTGCTGCTCGTCGGCTACGAGAGCGGCAACCAAAAAATCCTGCACAACATCCGCAAGGGCATGCGCATCGACGTGGCGCGGCGCTTCACCAAGGATTGCCACGAGCTCGGCATTACCATTCACGGCACGTTCATTCTCGGTCTGCCGGGCGAGACCAGGGAAACCATCGAAGAGACCATCCGCTTCGCCACCGAGGTCAACCCGCACACGATCCAGGTGTCGCTGGCGGCGCCCTATCCCGGAACGCAGCTCTATCGCGAAGCGCTCGAGCACGGCTGGCTCGACGAGGAGCATGCCGAACTGGTCGACGCGCACGGCGTGCAGATCGCACCGCTGCACTATCCGCACCTGGCCCATTCGGAGATTTTCGACTCGGTCGAGGAGTTTTACCGCCGCTTCTACTTCCGTGCGCCAAAAATCGCGGCGATCGTCTCCGAAATGGTGCGCAGTCCGCAGATGATGGCGCGCCGGCTGCGCGAAGGCGTCGAGTTTTTCGCGTTCCTGCGCGAAAGGCGCCAGTTGGCGCATTAAACGAGTTTAGCGCTCAGAACGTTTCCCGGATGCGGTGCAGCGCGAAGCGGTGCACCGCTGATCCGGGACCTTCGCAAGCTCCAGTTTGTAACGATCCCGGGTCTGCAGCGCACCACTTCGTGCCGCGCTGCGCCCGGGAAACGCCGCGATATAGTTAGTGCTGCCGCTTGCCGTCCAGATAACCGGCGTCGCGAAACCAGCGGATCGCATCCTCCAGGCCCTGCACATAGGGTCGTGCGCGAAACCCAAGATCGCGTTCGGCCTTGGCCGCGGTGAAAAACATGCGATGCTCCGACATGCGGATGCCGTCCACGGTGGCGAACGGCTCGCGGCCGGTCAGCCACGCCGTCGCCTCGGCCGCGTAGGCGACCGGCAGCGCCACCGCGCGCGGAATGCGCAAGCGCGGCGGCGCACGGCCGACGAGACGCGCGATGTCGGCCAACATGTCGGCGAACAGCACGTTGGTGCCGCCCAGGACGTAGCGCTCGCCGATCGCGCCGCGCTGCAGCGCCGCGAGATGGCCCGCCGCCACGTCGTCGACATGGACGAGATTGAGCCCGGTATCGACGAAGCCGGGGATGCGGCCGCATGCGGCCTCGACGATGATGCGTCCGGTGGGCGTCGGCTTGACATCGCGCGGCCCGATCGGCGTCGACGGATTGACGATGAC
>JASHSE010000235.1 GCA_030036975.1 Xanthobacteraceae bacterium
GATCGCCGGCGGCAAATGGCATGACCGCCGCCAAATTGTCATAATAAGCGAAACTTCCCGGAGCCAAATCGATCGCGCGTTCAAAGGCTCGTCTAGCCTCTGTGAACTGTCCTTTGTCCTTCAGCAGTATTCCGAGGTTGTTGTGAGCGGCGGCATGACGCGGATCGGCCCTGATCGCTTGCAGATATTTGGCCTCGGCTTCATCGAACCGTTCTAGATTTGCCAGCGCGAGACCTAGATTGCAGAGCGCCTCGGCGTAATCAGGCTTGCGCTTGATCGCTCGTTGAAGGGCGATCAGGGCTAACTCTGGTTTGCCCAACGCGCCAAAAGCATGACCCAGGTTGTTATGAATCTGAGGTATGTCCAGCCCGAGCGAAAGAATCCGTTCGTAGCGGCTGATAGCCTCGGCAAATCGTCCGGCCCTATGATGCGCCAGGGCATCGCCGCAAATTGTCAGCAGCGTGCGCGTGAGCTCGGCATCACGGGCGTAATAAACCGTTTCTCGGTTCGACCGCGCGGGCAAAGGATTAAGCACGGGAGTCGTCCGAAATAGCGCTCCGCCGAATGACCGGCCAACAGTGGAACGCCCCATCGGGATAGATAAGAAAACATGGTGAACGAGTGGTTAACGGCTGAAGGTCGATGAGCGGTGGTTGCCGGAACTACTTTGCCACCGTTCTGGATCGGCTCTGGCTTGCAGATGCCCTCAGCGACAATACGCGCGGGCTGGCGTGCCGTCTGCAGAAGAGCCGTCGCTGCTCTGCGCCAAGGTTTGGCCGAGTTGTTTTCGTAAGTTGTTGCGCTCTGGTGACGGTCTTCCACTGCCGTATCAACGACGGTGGCCGCTACAGGATCGACATATTCAGAATCGATGGAAAGCATGCTCGACGACGCCATCAAGGCAATCGCACAAATGTTTTCACCGCCGCTGCGCGCGGTGCTTTGGAAATCGGTTGGGCTGGCGCTTGCGCTCATTATCGTGCTTGCGGTCGTGCTCGAGCGCATCATTGTCTGGCTGGTCGGAGCCGGCAGTAGGTCGGCCGAAACAGCGCTTGGACCGAACGCACATTTACCGGTCGATGCCGTCGCCTGGCTGCTCTCGATCGCAGCGGGGTTCGGCATTGTGGTTGGCAGCGTGATGCTGATGCCTGCGGTGACTGCATTCGCCGGCAGCTTTTTTACCGATCAGATCGCCGGTGAGGTCGAGCGCGCGCATTACCCTGCCGATCCGCCGGGCAAAGCCCTGGCGCTCTGGCAAGCGATTTTTGAAGGTGGCAAGACAGCGCTGCTTGCGATCGCCGTTTACGTGTGCGCCCTGCCGATGGTGCTGATCGCTGGGCTCGGCGCCGTCTTGTTTTTTCTCGCGACCGCGTGGTTGCTCGGTCGAGAATATTTCGAGCTTGCTGCAATGCGCTTCCATCCAGTCGCAGAGGCGAAGGCGTTCCGCCGGCGTCATGCCACAACCGTTTTTATCGGTGGCATGATTATTGCTCTGTTTGTGTCGATTCCCATTATCAGTTTGGCGACGCCGCTATTTGCTACGGCATTCATGGTGCACGTGCACAAACGCCTAAGCCGACGCGGGTTTCCCAGTAACTCAGGTCGGCTTTATGCCTGAGAAGAGCTATTTAGCGTCGAACTCGTGGCCGCTCTCAGCAACTCGAAGAAAGCTGCAGTTGCCAAGCGCGCCACGATCAGCCTGCGGCCTCGGCTGACAGCCGTCTGACGGTGCGGTCGCAATCCATCTATCCATTGTTCATGCCAAGGGGCTGCGATGAGGCCATCAATTGAGGCGGCCTAGCAGACACCGTCTGTCCACTCACGCTCCTGTGCCTCGCGGCTTGTCCGTTCGGCGAGAGTGACCCAGGCTTTCGCCATGTCGATCAATGCCAGTTTGTCTCCGGCGTCGTCTTGCCGTTGGGCAACGATGATGCATTGGGCCGCGTAGCCCCAGTAGCGCGCTGCCAATTGGGCAGGCATGATTCCCATCCCCGTATACGACACTTTTGAGACAACGCTGATGTAATGCGGCATTGGCGAAGTCGTTCCTGTGTCAGCTTTCGAGCTTTGCAGCGGCCGGCGATGCGCTCCAGATCGGCAAACACCCGGTAGCGCCGCTCGCCGCGCAGAAGGCAAAGAGCATCGAGAAAAAAGTCATCATAGCTCATGGCCCGCTCCCCCCGGATCGTGGCATGCTAGATGATTACGAGAGCAACTGTTCCGAGCTATCACCCGCTTGAGGCGTATTCGTCCGACTGCCCGCTTCGCGGTAAACCTGGGATGGCGATGTGTTCCTCCAATATATACAGCATTGCGACTCAAACGTGCCTTCATTGTGTTGACAGCGAAAACAGCTACGTATCGCCAGCCAAAGAGCTCATGGGCCAATTCATATTTTGAATATGGAGGACGCATTTCCGACGCGGTCGCAAGCGAGCAGATCGCGATAAACTCCTGCGGCACTCGCAAGAAGCCGAAATGAGATCACGCCCGCGCGGTGCTCAACGCGCTGGAGCAAAGAAGTTGCTGCTGTTCCTCGGAGAGCCTGCTCGCCTTGAAAGCGACGCAAATTCTCTTTGAGGTCTCGTAATCGGCAAATACTGAGCAGCTGTCGGGCATGCGGCAAAGCGAGTTCATTGTCCATCTCGATCGCAAGGGCGTGCTGCGCGATGGTCAAGCCGCTGATGGCGGTCCGAGCACTCGTCGTGGCTTGGTTGTCAACGATACGGACTGGGCGAGTTTGACCAAGTTGACCGCCTCGGCGCTTGCCGATGAGCTGGCCGACTTCTACGGTTGTGGTCGCGTTCTGCGCCGCGATCTTTTGGCGCATCGGTTCGCGGGAGCGCAACTGTCATTGCGATTCCTGAGGGAGGAGGGGTTATTTCCCTTTGAACGTTCGCCTGGGGCGGTGACGTTGGCGATTGCGCGGCCGACTGAGGACGAGACGATACGCGCCGCCGAAGTCGCGCTGCAACAGCCCGTGACAATCGCGGTCGCGACGGCGGACGATATCGAAGCGGCGCTCGCGACGATCTTCGAGACGGAACAAGCCGGCGTCGCGGCCCCGGTGGAAGTTGCGACCACCCAAGACGACCTGGACGATTTGCGCGATCTTGCGCGCGGCGCTCCGGTGGTGCGGGCACTCGACGAGTTGCTCAGGCTCGCAGTCGAGCAGCGCGCCACCGACCTGCATATCGAGCCTTTTGAGAGCACACTCCTCGTCCGGCTGCGTATTGACGGTCTGCTGAAAGCTGTGCCGGCACCCCCGATCAGCATGGCGAAAGCGCTGGTGTCGCGACTTAAAATCATGGCGGGCTTAGACATTACCGAGCGGCGGCTGCCTCAGGACGGACGAAGCCGTATCGTGGTCGCAGGAGCGGAAATCGATCTGCGCATCGCCACCGCTCCCTCAATGCACGGCGAGAGCGCCGTTGTCCGGCTTTTGCGCAAAGGATCGGGTCTCGTCACCCTTGATCAAGTCGGGTTGTCCACGCGCGACGGTGAAATCTTGCGCGACGCATTACAGGCCCCTTTCGGCATGATCATCGTCACCGGACCGACCGGCTCCGGTAAAACCACGACGCTTGCAGCGTCGCTTGCCACTATCAATGAACCAAAACGCAAAATACTGACCATTGAGGATCCAATCGAGTACCACATTTTTGGCATCCATCAAACGCAGATTCATCCAGCAATCGGTCTGACTTTTGCCACAGCGCTGCGCTCATTCTTACGTCATGATCCAGATGTGATCATGGTGGGGGAGATGCGCGACACGGAGACGGCACATATCGGCGTGCATGCCGCACTCACGGGTCATCTTGTACTGACAACGCTGCACACGAATACGGCCGCCGGCGCGATCCCCCGCCTCATCGACATGGGGGTCGAGAGCTTTCTCATCGCTTCAAGTGTGCGCGTTGTGGTGGGTCAACGCTTGGTGCGCGTGTTATGCGAGCATTGCAAGGCGCCGCGCCGTCTTGCCGCCGACGATCTCGCCCATGACAAACGCTACGCCGCCCTGGGCTTCAGTTCAGGCGAGGTCGTTCATGATGCCAAGGGCTGCGAGTGGTGCGGCTTCACCGGCTTCCACGGCCGCCAGGGACTGTTCGAGGTCATGGAGGTCACCTCGCGGGTGCGCGAGGCAATTCGCCCCAAGACCGAGGTGGTTGCGCTGGAGCAAATCGCACGCCGCGACGGGATGGCCACTATGGTCGAAGACGGCGTTAGCAAATGCCGGGCCGGATTGACCACGGTCGACGAGGTATTTCGTGTAGCTGCAAGTCTTTAGGTGGCCGATGCCGCAGTTCCGTTATCGCGCCGTCACGCCGGCGGGGGAGTTCGTGGCCGGCGAAGTGGAAGCGCCTTCGCGCCGCGAAGTGCTGCGACGTATTGAATATTTGGGACATATGGCGATCGAGGCCGAGGCCGCGACGCCGAACATGCTTGCGCGCAGCGGTACGCTTGCCGGCGGGGCAGTCAGATCGCGAGACGTCACGATCTTCTTACGCCAATTGGCGTTGCTGCTCGAGGCGCGCTTGACGCTCGAGGCCGCACTGCAAACGCTCGGCAACGACACCGGCAAAGGCTTGGCTCGGTTCACCGGCGCGTTGCTCGAATCGATCTCCGCCGGAGACGGTTTTGCCGATGCGCTGGAACGGCATCCCGCGCTCATCGAACCGGCCCATGTCGCGATGGTTCGCGCCGGCGAGGCAGCCGGCAACCTCGTTTCGGTGCTGCGAGCCATTGTCGAAGATCGGACCCGGCGACAACTGCTCGCCGAGAGAATTGCTTCGGCGGTCCGCTATCCATGCTTTCTCATCGCGTCCGCCACCGCCATTCTTATATTCTTCCTTTTATACGTGGTGCCGCAATTCGCGCCTGTGTTCAAAGATCTCGGCGGTCACCTCAATGCAGGCGCAGCCTTTGTGGTGGCGGCATCGGACCGGTTGCGTGACAATTTTGACCTGGTTCTGGCAGCGTCCATTGTTGTGATCCTCGGTGCCTGGTTGGGGCTCAAGCGACGGCAGACCAGAGGTGCGATAATTGCAGCGCTGGTTTCGCTGCCGGGCATTGCCGGTCTCGCTTGCGACCGCCGTGCCGCGCGCGTCATCGGGACGCTCGGTCTACTCGTCGAAAACGGCGTGGCGCTGCCGACGGCGTTGAAGATCCTGAGCGACGTCATTACCGAGCCGCGTCATGCGGGGACAGTGCGACGAATTCACGAACAAGTCCGCAACGGCCGCCGTTTCGCCGACGCGCTCGCCGAAACCGACCTTCTCCCGCCGCTCGCCGTGCGGATGTTGCGCGTCGGCGACGAGACCGGCGAGCTGGCGCAGATCGCCCGCCACGCTGCGCAATTCTACGAGCACAAGCTCGGCACCGGCCTTGATCGCCTGATGGGAGCCGTCGGACCGATCGCGATCATCGTCGTCAGTGTCCTCATCGGTTCGCTCATCATCTCGATCATGAGCGCGCTCCTGAGCATCACGGAGCTTGCAACATGACACAAGCGCTTGCTCTGTCGACGCATACACTTCGGCGACGCCTCCAGCGCTGATTCCAACGGACACGAACGTGATACAAGCGATGCCGCGGCCGGATCCAGTATCGATCACTGATCGGAGAGCGGGCTTCACTCTTATCGAAATGCAGGCGGTGATGGTGATCATAGCCCTCGTCGCCGCCCTGGTATTTGCCACCCTGCCGGGGACCGGCCGCAGCCAGCTCAAGGCAGTTGCGCTGCAAACCGAGGCGCTGTTTCGGCGCGAGCGTCTTGGCGCGATCCTGACCGCTCGTAGCCGCGAAGTCTCTATCGATGGACAGCATCGTGCATTGGTCGGGGACGGTGGCGGGCGCGTTGAGATTCCGCGCGACGTGACCGTCGATATTTTGAGTGCGGACGAGCAGTGGTCGGGGCGGCAGGCGGTCGTTCGCTTCCTTCCGGACGGTACATCTTCCGGAACTGTGGTGAAGTTTTCACACGGAGGGGCAGCCTATGAGGTGCGAGTCAATTGGTACACGGGCAGCGTTCTCCTCGAGTCCCTGCAACCAAGTTGACAGACGTTCCGGCTTTACCCTGCTCGAAGCCCTGGTGGCGTTGACGCTGCTTTTGGCGTTTGTCTCCGTGCTAGTCCCGTGTCTCTTCCACGCGCGCAGGATCATGGACAAGTCCGAACAGCGGGTCGCAGCGCAGATTCTGCTGCGGACGCTCCTGAGCGCGCCGTTCGATCGCTCGCACTTGGCCAACGCCGATCGCTTTGGCGAACTGAACGGCCTGCGCTGGCATATTGCCGCCAAGCCCATCGCAGCCGATGATGTATCGCCAAACAACCCCCAGTCATGGAATGCGTACCGGATCGCGGCAAGCGTGTCGTGGGGTGTAGGGCAAAGCGTTTCCGCTGAGACAGTCCGCCTTGCAAAATCGGAGTAACAGGCTTGCAAAACGAACGACAAGGTCAGGCTGGCGCGGCCGCTGTAGATTTTTTTTGGCCTAATTCACCAAATGCGCATTAAAAATTCTGCGCACGAAGGAAATCTCATTTCATTCCCCACGCAGAAAAAACTTTCGCGGAACTTTGGAAGCGCCGTCCAATTGCCGCACAATGCTTTCCGTTGGGCCGCACAAATTCCATTGTCGCCGCGTATTCTCGATCCTTACAAGTAGCGCATTGATCTCACGGGGGACGTGCGATTCCCGACCATGGCCGCTGATGGGGCGGCCGATTCGGGCAACGCAACAACAATATTGCACTCCTACCAAAGGGCTGAGCCTGCGTCGCTCGTGGGATTGGGGGGGTGTGCCAATGCCTGCCGCCTTGACGGTCGTTTCCAACCTTTTCGACTATTCGGCGTTTGACGCTGAGACCGCGTCCAATCTTCGTGCCCAGGCCAATCGAATCAGGAAGCGCATCGGTAAGGCGACGCAGGACCTGATCGACATCGGTCGCGATCTGCTCGCAGCCAAGAAGCATCTTCTTGATCACGGCGAGTTCATCAAATGGGTCGAATCCGAAGTCGGCATCGTTCGCAGAACAGCACAAGCTTACATGGCCGTCGCCAAACTCGCGGAGGAGAAAGGCGCAGCAATTGCGCTTTTACCGCCGACCACCGCTCATCGGCTCGCGGCCAAGTCCACACCCTCCGAGGTCGTGAGCGAAGTGGTTGCCAAAGCGCAGTCGGGCGACGTGCTTCCGGACCGCAGAGTGTCCGAGATGATCTCCGAAGCGAAGTCGCAAAGGCGGCGAGCCGGGGAGCCGGGAGGAAATGGCCTTCATCGAGGCAAACAATACCAGCGATACCGTGAACCGCAGGAGGCGCGGCAAGAAGCCGAACAAGTGCGCCAGCATCGCGAGAAGATAACGGCTGAAGCGGCGGCGATGCTGTTTACGACGCTTGGCGCCGAAGGCGTTGAACTGGTGATAAAGGCGTTCGCGGAAGAAGAGTGGCCATGGGATCTCTTGTCCGAGCTGCGCAAAGGAATCCTCCTAAGGAAAAAGGCTGCCGATGGCCACACCGCGCACTGACTATGATCCGGTCGACAACACATCCACAGCGTCGGTAGTTCTGGCTGTGGCTGGCGCTACAGAAGCAGCACGGCGGTGCAACGGCTTCACCTTGATCGAGGTTTTGGCCGCGCTGGCGATTTCCTCCGTGATCATCGTGGCGACGGTTGCGCTTATTCACTCAGTTGCTGGGAATTTCGATCGTGGAACGCGCGGCGTGGATGCGGCGGACCGCCTCATGCTCGCCGTGGAACGTCTGGCGGCGGATTTTGGCTCGGCTCGCTTCGTTGTGTGGACGACGCAGAGCGGTCCCGCTTTGGCCTTCAGAGGCGAGCGGGTGGATGGTGAAAAGCCTGGACGGGTTATGTTCGTCAGCGACGCGGGTATCGGCTCCGTCCCGCGCGCCGACGAGGTCGTCAGTCTCACGATCGAGAGAGCCGGCGATGTAACGCGCCTCGTGCGCCGCCGCGCAGCATGGACAGGACCGGACATGCGCATCGAGCATGTGGCCATGCAGGATGCTGTGGTTCTCATCGCGGGCAACCTGGACATGTCATTTTTGTTTGGTCGCCTCACTGACGGAGGCGCGCTTGTTTGGAGTCCGACCTGGATCGGTGAAACGACGCTGCCCCGTTTCGTGCGGCTCATTATGCGCGACCGCGCGACCGGCCTTGACCCTGTCGGCGAAGCGGATTTTATCGTGAGCGCCGATGCTCCTTTGGCCTGCGGACGCCCGGATGCCGGTCCTGATTGCCTTTCACGCGTGTTGCCCGTGGCGAAGCCGCGGGCTGCCGCGGCGGGGAGGTCGGGATGATCGGCAGCGATTCACAACGCGGCATGGTCCTGCTGATCGTACTGTGGACGATCGCGCTCTGCTCGACACTTGCGATGGCGACATCGGTCAGCTTCCGAAGCTTCGTCGGTATTGTCGCAATCGATCAAGACCGAGTGCGAGGCGACGCGCTGCTCAAAGCTGGACTGGAAGTGGCCGCAGGTTTGGCCATGGACTGGCCGGACAAGCCGCTGCTCGACCGCGAGACGACATTTGATCTATCCACCGGCAGCGTCAGCGTCCAAATCAGTGATGAAGGCGGACGCATCGACCTCGGAAAGGCGCCGGCTGATTTTCTGACGCATCTGTTGCTTGCGGTCGGCGCGCCGCAATCGCAGGCCGAAGCCGTGGCGCAGTCGATCATCAGGTGGCGCAGCCGTGACGAAGCGCCGTCTGAAAATGCAGATCAGAAAGCTCATACCGAGGAGGCCCACGAGGGGTTTTTCGCCGACGTCGATCAGATCGCCGAAGTTCCGGGCATGAGGCCCGAATGGGTGGCCGCGATTCGACCGCTGACAACGGTGTTCGGCGCCGAAACCGTGAATCCGCTGACGGCGCCCGCCGGCGTCATCGCGGCCGTGCCAGGCGTCGACCGAGATCAACTGGCAGCGTTCCTCGCGGCGCGCCGTAGCTTGCCGAATGACGCGACCAGGCTCGCTACGATCTTGGGAGCGGGCCAGCGGTTTGTAGCGGCCAAACCGCAACAGGTGGTGTCGATAGAGCTCGCCACGATGCTTGCGGATGGTTACAGCACCGCTGCGCATGCCGTCATCGTACTGCTGCCTCACGATCGGCAACCCTATCGCCTTCTTGTCTGGACGCCCCTTCATTCGTCCACATTTCTGTAAGGGAGCGCACAGGGTGAGCTGATGTTCATGAATATCCGCTTTCTGTTGCAACGATGGATCGACGTGTTGGGCGCGATGTATTTCGCGCAGCGCGAGATTTGGCGCGCCCGAAGAGCGCTGGTCGTCAGTTGTGAGAACGGTCAATTCGTCATTCGGAAGGCGCCGCCTGAAGAAGATGGCGCCGTCCGGCCAGAGCAATGGAATGAGCGAGAACAGAGCCCAGTGCCGGCGGTCCTTGCTGCCGGCGAACTCGTATCGGCCGATATTTTGCAGGCTGCGCGCAAGGGCACCGTCATATTGGAATTGCCCACCGAAAATATTGCGGTTCGGCGGCTTTCCGTGCCGATTCAGGCGCGCGATGTCGTGGCCGGAATCGTCCGCAACCAGATCGAGCGGCTTTCTCCCTGGCAATCTGACAAGGCGATCTACGGCTTCGATACGGCCGTCGATTCCGAAGATGCGGTGGCGCTCGACGTGCGCATCTTGATTGCAGCGCGGGCCGTCGTCGACCGTGCCCGTGAGCAACTCGCGGCAAGCGGTCTGGCGGTGGACCGCATCGTAGCGCGTCTGCCCAATGCCGACACGGCCAAAGCGATCACGCTATGGTCGCGGCTTGCGGACGTTACGCCAGAGAACCGTAGTCTTATCCGCCGTCGCATCTGCGTGGGAATTGCCGCCGTGATTGCTGCGAGCTTCGCTCTCACGCTGTGGGCGGCAATTTCCACGAACTTCATTAGCGGAGCGAGCGATGCTGTCGCGACGCGAATCGATACGCTCCGGCGCCACTTGCAGTCACCCCTGACACTCCGGTCAGCCGCCGCTTCACTCCCGCCGCAACAGCGTGAGTGGTACAACAAGGAGGCTTCGCCCTCTATCATCGTGGTGCTCGAGGCACTGTCGCGTGCGCTTCCTGATAGCGCCTATCTGACGGAGCTGAGCTTGCACGGCACGACTTTACGCATCGTCGGATTGGCCAAGGATGCTCCGCCGCTGATTGCTCCGCTTGAGCATTCGGGGGCCTTGACTGAAGTGCACTTTTTCTCACCGACAACGCGGGAGCCGGATGGCGCGCATTTCCGGTTTCATATCGAAGGTCGCGCCCAACCAAATGTCGAGCTCGGGAAGGATCGATGATCAAGCCCAACCGGGAAGAATTGATCTCGACCGGAGCGCTGGGGGCGCTGCTGGCCGTTTGTGCGAGTATGGTCGTGTTCTCCTTGCAAACACGAATCGACGCCGTGCGCCAATTCGACGCGCGAGCAAAACTATTGTCCCAGCTCGAAGCGCGCGCCGAGTCCGACGAGGCACGGCGCAGATCGGGCGTTGCACCCGCAGCGGCATTCGTGTCGGCACCAACACAGGGGCTCGCCGGCGCTCAGCTGCAGGCTTACCTGCAGCGCGTCATGGACACCCATCACGCAGTTCTCATTTCGTCCGGGATGGAGCCGGCCGACAGCAAAGATCATCCTGACGCGATCCAGCTGCAGGCGACGTTCGAGTCGAGTCTTCAATCCTTGCAGGCGCTGCTCTATCAGCTTGAAAGCGGGACCCCCTATACGTTCGTGGAGTCGCTCAATATCCAGCTCGCCGGCGCTAACGCGCAGCGGCCGGTCGAGGATCCGCTGTTGCGCATTACGGTTGAGCTGCGCGCGGTTTGGCGGCGCGACAAAGCATGACATTTCGGCGGCCGGCACTCATCGCTGTGACCTTGTGGACCGCCATATTGCCTTGTGTTGCGGCCGAGCCGGCGGCGCCAGCCAAAATGCATTCTGTCACCCCTCCGGTAAGCCCCTTGGCGGCACAGCCGCTTGATCGTTTTTCTGCCACGCGGGGGCGGCCGTTGTTCTCGCCGACCCGTCGCCCGCCGGCCCCGCCGGTAGTCGCCGCGCCCCCACCACCACCACCGCCTTCTCCTCCTCCCAATGTGGCGCTGCTGGGCGTCGTCATGGACGGCGAACAGGCGCAGGCCGTTGTCCGCGCCGGTCCATCAGCAAAAGTTCTACGCGTGGGCATTGGCGACGACATCGGCGGATGGAAAGTCGGTCAGATCGAGGCGAAGAAGCTGGTCTTGCTTCTCAACGGCCGCACGGCAACATTTACAATGTTCAGCACAAATAACGTCAAACATTGGCCAAACGGCACCACGGCGGCACCGCCGCCAAACGCAAATCAAACTGCGCCGAATGAACCGGCATCACCCGTTCCAGCATCCAGACGCCCAAGGCCGCGTCACCCGCAGGCGCAAGTCAACTGAACGATATTTGGTATCTCCAAGCTCATTTCATTCAGTGTTGTTCTAAATCTTCCACGCAACGCTGCTGCCCGCCTCGCTATTGCCCCACAATGTTTCATGTTGGGTCGTATAAATTCCACTCTTTTCCTTAACGATGTGCACCGTCATCGACGCTCGACAGTGATGAATGTCATGTCGCCGGTGATTTTGGCATCGACTAAGAACGAAATGGAGGATCGCAACACGATACCTTCTGGGTTCCACTTTCGTGCAATGCCTCTCGGGGGAGAGAATTATGAAACATGTTCGAACCGGCATTGCTCTATTGAAAATTTTTTTGTTGCTGGGTTGCTCGACGTCACTGACCACATTGCAAAAACAAGGCGTTACCGGCTTCCCGGACTCAGTTTCGTCCTCGGTGAGCAATACCGACGTGAGCCCGCGTTTTCCAACTGCAGTCGATAATGGGGGCGGCGACCAGAATAGTTCGTCAGCCCCGATGCTTTTTCCAGGGGCTGCACCCGACGCAGTTGCGCCCGCACCGGGTGAACCGGCGCCTGACGAGCGTACCGCATCCGGTGAACCTCAAACGAGCATGCCCGCATCCGGCGAGCGCGTCGCTGCTGCCGAACCGGTGATGCTTCGCGGCGATGGCGTCGAGATGAACTTTGAAGGCACTGATATTGCCTCTGCAGCCAAGGCGCTGCTGGGTGACGTCCTGCATCTCAATTTCGAGATAGACCCCAACGTCCAGGGCAGCGTCACGCTCGCGTCCGTCGGCCCAATTCCTCGAAAAGACGTGCTGCCGACGTTCGAGGACGTGCTGCGTATGCAAAATGCCGCGATCGTTCACAGCGGCAACTTCCTGAGGATTGTGCCGCTTAAGGACGCTGCGGCGCACGGCTCGATCAGCGTCGGCGCCGGCGCGCCGGGCTTTGGCGTTTCCGTTGTGCCGCTCCGTTATGTCTCCGCAGCATCGGTTGCGAGTACGGCGGAAAACCTGCTCGGGCAAGCGGGTGCCGTTCGCGTCGATAAAGCGAGAAATCTTCTGCTCGTTCGGGGGACGGCATCCGAGCGTCAGGCGGCCATCGACATGATTTCAACATTCGACGTTGAATGGCTACGCAACCAATCCGTCGGCGTCTATCCGCTGAAATCGACGTCGCCA
>JASHSE010000236.1 GCA_030036975.1 Xanthobacteraceae bacterium
ATCACTGCGCGACGTCGACGCGCAGCCTCGGTCAAACGCGCCGAGCACGTCGGCGAGCCTGGATCGGCAGTTGCTTGGCGCCATGCATCGGCGACTCGCGGAGCGGAAGCAGATTACGCGTAGTCGCGCCGCGATCGAGGATTCGCTTCGCTTGCTTGGACTCTATGCGCCGGAAACCGCCGACCTCCCCGCGGCTAGAAGCTCATCGCCGCGCGCCCCGCGCCCGCTTGGGCAGTCGCAGCGGCCAACTCACGATGTGATCTTCCAGCATCTCGTCAGGCACCTGCGTTTCGCTCGCGCCCACGCGGCCGCGCACCGACACTCCGGCAGCGTGTACGGTCTGCGGATCGCCCGATACCAGCGGATGCCACCAATATAGATCCTTGCCCTCCGAGAGCAGCACGTAGGCGCAGGACGGCGGCAGCCAGGTGATGGTCTTGAGGCTTTCAGGCGTCAGCTGCACGCAGTCATCGACCTTGTCGAGGCGGTGGGCATAATCGCGGCAGCGGCAGGTTTGCCCATCCAACAGCCGGCAACCGACGTCGGTGTAGAAGGTGCGGTCAGTGCCCTCCTCTTCGAGCTTGTTCAGGCAGCACTTGCCGCAACCGTCGCACAGGCTTTCCCACTCGGAATCCGTCATCTGCTCCAATGACTTGCGCCGCCAGAACGGAACGTCTTCGGCGCCATCGCGTTGATTGCCGTCGGTTGCCATCTTGTTCCCGGCCGAATCCTGACTTTGCCACCCGTTCACTTGCTATGTGCGGCCTAATACCCGCGATGCCAACGACCTTTAAGCCAAATTTGCCCCCAATTTCCATTCACCATATCGCGGTCAGACGTTGGCCGCGCGCATGCGAACGGGTAAATCCTGGTCGCGAGAGCCTTTGTCGGCTAGACCATAGGCGTCAGCGCGGAGCCCGTAGCCGGAGCGTGCAATCGTGACCGACATGTTTCCCGATCCAGGCGACAACTGGCGGCCGAAATTCAAGCGGCTGCTGCTCGACATCGATGCCCGTATCGATTTCGCGGTGTTCCAGAGCGGTAAGTGGGCGCGCGACAGCTATGAGCGCTTCACCGCCAGGATGGACCGTTTCCATGTCGCCGGCTGGCGCCGCTGGATTGTGGTCGAGCCGCTGTCGGAGGCCGCGACGCTGGCCATGGGCGGGCTCTTGCTCATGCTGTCACTGTCGCTGGCCGCATATCGGCAGACCTCCGAGGGCGACTGGCTGAAGAAATCGGACCTCGCCGTCACCTTCCTCGACCGCTACGGCAACAAGATCGGCACCCGCGGCATCAAGCACAACGATTCGGTGCCGCTCGACGAAATGCCCGACCACTTGATCAAGGCGGTGCTGGCAACCGAAGACCGCCGCTTCTACGAGCATTACGGCATCGATTTTCTCGGCACTTTCCGCGCGCTGATCACCAACGCCGAGGCCGGCGGCGTCGTGCAGGGCGGCTCGACGCTCACCCAGCAGCTCGCCAAGAACCTGTTCCTGTCCAACGAGCGCACCTACACGCGCAAGATCAACGAAGCGTTCCTCGCCACCTGGCTCGAGGCGCACCTGACCAAGAACGAAATTCTCAAGCTTTATCTTGACCGCGCCTATCTCGGCGGCGGCGCCTTCGGCGTCGACGCGGCCGCCGAATATTATTTCGGCAAATCGGTGCGCGACGTGACGCTGCCCGAAGCTGCCATGCTCGCCGGCATGTTCAAGGCGCCGGTGAAATTTTCGCCCCTGGTCAATCTGCCGGCGGCGCGCGCCCGCGCCAACGTCGTGCTCGACAACCTGGTCGACGCCGGCTTCATGACCGAAGGCCAAGTGTACGGGGCCCGCCGCCATCCGGCGACCCCGATCGCGCGGCGCGAGGACGACGCGCCGAACTATTATCTCGACTGGGCCTTCGACGAGATGCGCCGCCTCGTCGATACTTTTCCGAAATCCGTGACCGACCGCTACTTCGTGGTGCGCACCGCGCTCGACATGGATCTGCAACACTATGCCGACCAGGTCGTCGAGACCAATTTGCGCGAGCACGGCCGCGAGTGGGGGGCGAGCCAAGCCGCGGTCGTGGTCGCCGACCTCGACGGCGCGGTCCACGCCATGGTCGGCGGCCGCGATTACGATGAGAGCCAGTTCAACCGCGCCGCCGACGCCATGCGCCAGCCCGGCTCGTCGTTCAAGCCGTACGTCTACGCCACCGCGCTCGCCAACGGCTTTAAGCCGACCTCGGTCGTGGTCGACTCGCCGGTCTGCATCGGCAATTGGTGCCCGCACAATTACGAAAACAGCTTCGCGGGCTCGGTCACGCTGATCGAAGCCCTGACCCGT
Organism: Xanthobacteraceae bacterium; assembly: GCA_030036975.1. Classification (GTDB taxonomy): domain Bacteria; phylum Pseudomonadota; class Alphaproteobacteria; order Rhizobiales; family Xanthobacteraceae; genus BOG-931. The sequence continues at coordinate 2,334 of JASHSE010000236.1, forward strand.
TCGATCAACGTCATTCCGGTCAAGCTGTCGATTGCACTGGGCAACGGCAACGCCAAGATCGGCCGCGCCAAGATCGTCCAGACTGCGCGCAACATGGGGATTGTCACGCCCTTGCCCGATACGCCGTCGCTGCCGATCGGCGCCGACGCCGTCACTCCGCTCGAGCACGCGGTCGCCTACGCCACCTTCCCCAATCTCGGCAAGGCAGTGGTCCCGCACGCCGCGCTCGAAGTGCGCACGGGTACAGGCAAATTGGTGTGGCGCTTCGACCGCGACGGTCCCAAACCGCGGCAGGTGCTTAGCCCGCAAGTCGCGCTCGACATGATCAAGATGATGAACTCGGTGGTCGAAAACGGTACCGGCAAACGCGCCCAGCTCGACGGCATCCCGACCTGCGGCAAGACCGGCACCACCAATGATTGGCGCGACGGCTGGTTCGTCGGCTACACTGGAAATTTCGTCGCCGCGGTCTGGATGGGCAACGACGACTTCACACCGACCAAACACATGGTCGGCGGCTCGCTCCCGGCGATGACTTGGCACGACATTATGACCTACGCGCATCAGGGCGTCGAATTGCGGCAACTGCCCGGATTGCCGGTTCCGCAACATGTAGCAACGGTTGCGGAGAGCTCGGCTCAGGGCGGCCAGGAGCCGCACCCGGCGCTGCTCACACGCAAGGCGACGCTGGTTCTGACGCATCTTGAGCAGCTCCTTGACGAGGCCGACCATGCCCTCGCGGCGCAGCCGGCGCATGCGACGCTCGGCAGCATCGAGGGCGGCCCCGCTGCGACGCATGCCGACGCGCTCGCCGCCGCGGCCGACCAGAAAGCAGTGCCGGCCTTGCGCGGCGATTGAGCGCGCCGCGCTATGCGCCTTCTGTTCGGCACATTTTTCACTTTCGCCCTCGCCGCGGTCGTCGGACTCGGCACCACATGGCTGACGCTGACCCGCGGCGTCGCCTTCGGTTCGCTGACGATCGGCGCTTGGACGGCGTGGCCGAAGAGCGGATCGCAGGACATCGATCCCTATGCGCATGCCGGCATCGCCCGCGACGGCGAGTTGCCGATGGGCATCGGCGACGGTGTCGCGTTCTATGCCCGCGCCGACGATGCCGGGCATGCCTTCGACGGCCGTTGCAGCTTTGCCGTAAGTGGCATGACCCCGCCAGCGCGTTTTTGGACTGTGTCGCTCTATGACATGCAGGGCCAGCTCGTTGCCAACGCGATCGACCGTCACGGCTTCACCAGCGAGGAAATCGTCCGCGATGCCGACGGCAGCTTCACCATCGCGGTGGCGCCGCAGGCGCGGCCCGGCAATTGGCTGCCGACCGGCGGCATCGAGCGCTTCGTCCTGGTCTGGCGGCTCTACGACTCGCCAATCGGCGTGGCCGCTACCACGATGAAAGAAGGCCCGATGCCGGCGATAGCGCGAAAGGGCTGCTCATGATGCGCTGGCTGTTGTGCATTCTGGGCGGAATCTTGCTGGGCGGCATCGTGCACCTTGCGACGGTGCTGGCGATGCCGCGCGCCGCCAGCCAGGATGCGTATTCGCGGCTGGTGGCCCTGACGCCGGTCAATCGTGTCGTGGCGCTGCCGGCGTCTACCGCACGGCATGCGGTGCTGCCGTTCATGGATCCGGCCTTTGCCGTAGCGGTGTGCCGCTACGATCTGTCCGCCGGCTCGATCAAGCTCAATGCTCCGGTGAGCGAAGCCTACACGTCGGTGACGTTCTATACGCGCGACAGCGTCGCCTATTACGCGATCAACGATCGAGCCGCCGGCCGCCGCGCCATCGAGCTCGACCTGATGACGCCGGCGCAGCACGCCGAGGTGCCCGAGGAAGAGGACGTCACCGCGGCGGATCGCTTGATCGTCGATTCGCCGTCGACGACCGGCCTCATCGTGCTGCGCGCGCTGGCGCCGGAGCCGAGCTTGATGGCCATGGCGCAACGCGCGCTGGCCGCCGCGCAATGCCGCAGCCAACCGGTCGAATGATCATTGGCCGGATGCCGCCACCGCAACAGCTGGCTCGGGTTCGGCGGCAAAATGCGGCACCACCACCAGATTGTTTGCCGCAGTCTTCTGCTGCAGCTGCGTGAGCACCCGATCCACGTCGGCCGCTGCGGCGTCCGGCTCGACAACGGCGAGATGTTCGAGTGCGAACCGATAGGAGGCGCAGCGCTCGATCAGCGCATGCTGCACCCAGGCAACCACCAGGGCGTTCTCGCCGATGCGCGCCTGTGCGGCCAACGCCTCGGCCGGGCTGAGATCGGCAACAGCGCGCATGCTCGCCTGGCGCCGCCGGTCGAGATCGATGACACGGCGCGCAATGGCAAAGAACGGATCGATGCGCACGATGTCGTCGCGGATGTCGTCCGACAATCGGCTGTAGCGTACCGCGGTCGAGCGGACAACAGCCTTCTGTAGATGCGCGTAATAAACAGTGGGATCGTCGATCCATAATTCGCGCCGGAACTTGCGGTCGAGACCGTACTCGTACACCACGGCGTTCCAGCGCTGCCGATCGTAGGGCGGCTCGATCAGCGCAAATGCGAGGTCGCGCAGCGTGCGCTCGTCGTCGGTCAGATTCGCGGCGGAGATTGGCGCGCCGGCCCGTGCGGCAGCCTCCTGCCCGATCCAGGCGTGCATGTCGTCGCTGGCAAGTGACGGCTTCAACCTGCCGAAATCGCCGATGCTGGAACAACCCGCCAGCGCGACGCCGAGCAGCGCCGTGATCGGCCATGCGCATTCGCGACGACGGAATTTCGGCGACATGCGATGAAGCCGCCGCTATCGGCGTCTCATGCGTCGGCGCCCGCCGCTGTCGGCGGGCGGATTCGTACGCGGCTCCTCAGCCGAAGAATCCGCGTAACGCTCGATGCGCACCACCGGCAGAATGATGATCGTCGCGGATTCGTCCGTGCCGCTGCGGCCGAAGCGCACGATGCGCCCGTCGTCGGGAAACTTGATGACGTTGCCCACCAGCCACTGTCCTCTGACGACCGTTACCGCGGATCCCCCGATCCAGCGTCGCGGCGTCCCGCCGATTAAGTGGCATGCAAGGTTAACGCTCCGCTAACGCGCAGCACCTAGGCTGGAACGCGAAACGAACGGCCGCGTCGCTGTTGCGATCGAGTAAGGCAATGGAAATGCCCAGTCTCAGAAGTCTTGAAGGCCTCACCGATATCGGGCTGCGCGGCGGGGTCGACATGCGGCCAACGCTGCTGCGGGTGCTGACCGATCTCTATGTGCAGAAGCTGACGCACACCGCCGAAGAGGACCGCCACTATACGGAGCTTGCGCTGCGGCTGCTTGACTCCGTGGACGTGGCGGCGCGCGCCGCGGTCGCCGCACGCCTCGCCAATCATCTCTCGGCGCCATGGCGCGTGATCGAACGGCTCACCGCCGACCTGCCTGAAGTGGTGTCGGCGCTGCGGCAGCGTGTGCCCACGGCAAGCGCGGTCAAACCCACTGAGCGAAAGCAGGTGACGATTGCCGCTCCAAACCGGGCCGCCTCACGTCGAGAGAACCCGGCGAATGCGCCGGCAACGTTGGCCGCCGAGGTCGCCGGCGAACTCAACGAGCTGTTCTTCGCCGCCACCGCCAACGAGCGGCGGCTCATCTTGCTCAACCTCCACATTGTCGCAACGTTGCCGGCGGCGCGAGGCAACGTCGCCCGCGATCCCACGGTGGGGCGGCGGCTGGAAGCGGCCGCACTTGCCCGCAAGCGCGAAGAGTTCGCGCAGGTGCTTGCCCAATCCCTGCGCATTTCACGACAACAGGCACGGCGTGTGGCCGGCGACGAACTCGGCGAGCCCATCGTGGTGGCCGCCAAAGCGTTGACTGTTCCGCGCGAACTGCTGTACCGCATCCTGCTGTTCGTCAACACTGCAGTCGGCCACTCGGTCGAGCGCGTCCACGCATTGGCGACGCTTTACGAAGAGATCAGCACGCAGGTGGCGCACGACCTTGTCGGCATCTGGCAAGAGCTCAACGTTGAGGGCGACCCCGCTGGACCGCACAGAGCCCTTTCAGCAAACAATGCCCTTGGCGCACGCGAGGCCGCGCCGGTGCGTCGCATCTCTACACCGACATTGCGCAGCGTACGACGCCAGGTTTCGTAACCGCGCGCCGACGCGGTTCAAGAGCTGGCTACGTCGAGAAAGTGTCGTGCGGTGCGATCCTCGACTTCGACGATCCAGATGTCGGGATCGAATTTGACCTCGCGGACCAGATAAGCGTCCACTGCCGCGTCGGGGGCGGGCTGCGCCGCCAAACTGGCGCTGAACATGCGTTCCACGCCCGGCGGCGCGTCGAACGCGCTTTGCGGCGCCGGGCCGAACAGGTCCGAGGTCCCATCGAGCCTGCTGATGCGGACAAAGATGGCACCGGCCTCCTCGGCGCCACGCCGCCGCACCACCGCAGACACGCCTTCGACGTGGCACCGGCGCAGATAAGCTGCCACCCAGAGCGCGGATTTGAGCCGCATGTCCGCCTCGCATCGGCTGATCCGGGCCGATATGACCCAGCCGGACCAGAGCGGCAAATCGGCGCGCTCAGTCGAGCGGATGCCCGATCATGGCCGAAAGCTCGCCGACCAGCCGATCGGAAATCTTACCAGTGACTGGAAGCCCGCGCTCGCGCTCGAAGCGCTCGATCGCCGCCGCAGTCGGTTCGTCGAGAATGCCAGAAGGCCTGATCTGGCCATAGCCATAATCCGACAGCGCCCGCTGTACCGCCATGATACGCGACGACATGCCGATGAACTGGGCGATCGGATCGTTGGGCCGCGCCGCGACCTGGCTGCTCAACGGATGCGCCACGGCCGGCGCATGCGCCGGCGATAACACGGCTGTCTCTTTCTGCCCGCCTTGGGCGGAAGCCGGCAGCGCCGGAGCGGCGAAGAACGGCGCCGGATGCGCGCCAGACTGCAGCACGAGCGCATTGACAATGATGACCAGGCTCGTGACCACTGCAATCAACAGGGCAGCGGAATCGACCGGCCGCCGCGTGAGCCGCGTCCACAGCAGCGCTCTCAGCGCGCCGGCTATTGCAGCGGCACGCATGGCGAGGCCTCGACGTTCATGGCGGCGCTTACGCACTTTTCCTCAATGGCGTTTTGGCGGGATCGAACTTGACGCGGACTTGTTCAAACGACGACTTCTTTTGCTCGCGGTGGATCACTTGGCGCAGCACGGCGACCACCTGGCGGCCGCCCTTCATGCTTGACGCTTCCGCCGCTTGGTCGAACGGCCAACATTGCATTTCAATCCGGACGAACGGCGCGGCGTCACCACGCTCACTGCGGCCGTCCCGGCACACGCGAAATTCCGCCGAGCGACTTTCCGAGAGCGCCGCCGCATCGCCCAGCGCCATCAGATAAGCCGGACGATCGGCGACATGGACGCGCTGCATAAGACCACGGCCGTGGAGTGCAGGAATCGGCACGCCAAACAAGGCTTCGGCGCCAGACGAGGCGAACAGCACGTCGC
>JASHSE010000237.1 GCA_030036975.1 Xanthobacteraceae bacterium
CCCGCTCGGCTAAGCCGTATGACGATGTTGGATATTGAGCACTCCGCGCGCGGCGCCGCCGAACTGATCGACGCCGCGGCGCTTGCCGCCGAACTCGACGCACTCGCCGAGGCCTATGCCGGCCGCGAGGCCGAACTGCGCGCCGCCATCGCGCAGCGGCTGAAGACGGCGCTGATGCGGGCGCGCGCCAATGCCGAGCAGCTGTTGCTCAAGGACCGTCATGGCCGACGCTGCGCCGAGCGGCTGTGCCGGATGCAGGACGAGATCATCGGCATCCTGTTCGATTTCGCCAGCCGAAAACTCTATCCCTCGCAAGTGCCGTCCGAGGCCGAGCGCATGACGGTGGTGGCGACCGGCGGCTACGGCCGCGGCCTGCTGGCACCCGGCTCCGACATCGATCTGTTGTTCTTGCTGCCATACAAACAAACCGCTTGGGGCGAATCGGTCGCCGAAGCGCTGCTCTATTGCCTGTGGGACATGGGGCTCAAGGTCGGCCACGCCACCCGTACGGTGAGCGAGTGCATCCGCCAGGCTAACGCCGACATGACGATTCGCACCGCGCTTTTGGAAGCGCGCTGTCTGTTCGGCGACGTCAAGCTGTTCGACGAATTCGCGGCGCGGTTCGACAAGGACGTGGTGCAGGGCTCGGCACCGGCTTTCGTCGCCGCCAAGCTCGTCGAGCGCGAAGAGCGCCATCGCCGCGCCGGCCAGTCGCGTTATCTGGTCGAGCCGAACGTCAAGGATGGCAAGGGCGGCTTGCGCGACCTGCACACGCTGTTCTGGATCGCCAAATACGTCTACCGCGTGCGCGAGCCGGAACAGCTGGTCGGGCGCGGCGTTTTTGCCGCCGAGGAATACCGCCTGTTCCGCCGCTGCGAAGATTTTCTCTGGTCGGTGCGCTGCAACATGCATTTTGTCGCCGGCCGCGCCGAGGAGCGGCTGTCGTTCGACATCCAGCGCGAGATCGCGGTGCGGCTCGGCTACACCGAGCGCCCCGGCGTGCAGGACGTCGAGCGGTTCATGAAGCACTATTTTCTGACCGCCAAGAACGTCGGCGATCTCACCGCGATTTTGTGCGCCGGTTTGGAAGAGCGCCAGGCGACGCCGACGCCGGTGCTCAGCCGCATCATCGCCAAGCTGCGGCCGACGCGCGGCCAGCGCAAGCTGACCGAGACCGACGATTTCGTCATCGACAACAACCGCATCAACATCGCCGGTCCCGACGTATTCAAACGCGATCCGGTCAATCTGATCCGGCTGTTCTATCTGGCGCAGAAGCACAATCTGGAATTCCGCCCGGAGGCGATGCGCGCCGCCGCGCGCTCGCTCAAGCTGATCGACAAGGCCGTGTGTGAGGACGAAGGAGCCAACCGGCTGTTCCTGGAAATCCTGACCTCGAAGAACGACGCCGAGACCGTGCTCCGGCGCATGAACGAGTCCGGCGTGCTCGGCGCGTTCGTTCCTGACTTCGGCCGCATCGTGGCGATGATGCAGTTCAACATGTACCACCACTATACGGTGGACGAACATCTTCTGCGCTGCATCGGCGTGCTCGAGGAGATCGAGCGCGGCGACAACCGCGAAGTGGCGCTGGCGAGCGATCTGATCAAGACGATCCAGCCGCAGCACCGCGCGGTGCTCTACGTCGCGTTGTTCCTGCACGATATCGCCAAGGGGCGGGTCGAGGATCATTCGATCGCCGGCGCGCGCATCGCCCGCCGCTTGGGTCCGCGGCTCGGCCTCTCGCCGGCCGACACCGAACTCGTCGCTTGGCTGGTCGAGGTGCATTTGGTGATGTCGACCTTGGCGCAATCGCGCGACCTCTCCGACCGCAAGACGATCGAGAATTTCGCCGCTTTGGTGCAGTCGCTGGAGCGCATGAAGCTGCTCGCCATCCTGACCACGGCCGACATCCGCGCCGTCGGGCCCGGGGTGTGGAACGGCTGGAAGGCGCAGCTTCTGCGCACGCTCTATTATGAAACCGAGCCGGTGCTCACCGGCGGCTTCTCCGAGGTCAACCGCGCCCAGCGCGTGGCGCAGGCTCAAGCCGAATTCCGCGCCGAGCTTGCCGACTGGCCGGAAGCCGCCCGCGACGCCTATGTGGCGCGCCATTATCCAGCCTATTGGCTCAAGGTCGATCTGCCGCACAAGCTGGCGCAGGCCCGCTTCGTGCGCGCGGCCGAACAAGCCGGCAAGCGGCTCGCCACCAGCGTCGGCTTCGATGCGACGCGCGGCGTGACCGAACTTACCGTGTTCGCTCCCGATCATCCATGGCTGTTGTCGATCATCGCCGGCGCCTGCGCGCTTGGCGGCGCCAACATCGTTGACGCTCAGATCTACACCACGACCGACGGGCTTGCGCTCGACACCATCGCGGTGTCGCGCGAGTTCGAGCGCGACGAGGACGAGGCGCGCCGCGCCGCGCGCATCGGCGACGCGATCGAGAAGGCGCTGCGCGGCGAGATCAGGCTGCCCGACGCGGTGCCCAAGCGCGCGGCGGCGAAAGGCAGGCTCAGGGCGTTCGCCATCGAACCGGAAGTCACCATCAACAATCAATGGTCGGCGCGCTACACCGTGGTCGAGGTCACCGGGCTCGACCGGCCTGGGCTGCTCTACGAGCTGACCACGACGTTGTCGAAGCTCAATCTCAATATCGCCTCGGCGCATGTGGCAACTTTCGGCGAGCGCGTGGTCGACGTATTCTACGTCACCGATCTTTTGGGCGCGCAGATCACCGCGCCGACCCGGCAGGCGGCGATCAAGCGGCCGCTGCTGGCGCTGTTCACAGCGCCGGCCGCGGAGGCCAAGGCGCCGGAGAGCGTGGTGGGGTGAGCTTATCTTCCTGCCCGTCGTGGGGAGGCGTAGCGGTGGGGTCGCGCGGTCATTCACGGCCGGCAACGCTTTCACGTCTCCTCCCAACCCTCATTCCCCGACCCTTCCCCACAACGGGAAGGGAGAAACGAGTAACCCCCCCTTAAACCGCGGCGCCTACGGTCGCCCGACGCCGGATGCGCGTGGGGACCGGGGAGATGGCGTCGCGACAAAGTGGCCGCAAACGGGCGCTCGCCGATCTTGATTTGCGGGCACGGCCGCAGGATCGCGCCGGTGGTCCATTGCCCGGTCGTGGCGGCCGACGCCGCAGCGGCGCACCGTGGTGGCCGCCGAAGCGACGCGGCGGCAAAAAGAGTGGCGGCGGCTTCGGCCGCGTCATCTACTGGGGCGTCGTGCTGTCGCTATGGGCGGCGCTCGCGGCGAGCGGCGCCGTGGTCTGGGTCGGGCTGCACCTGCCGCCGATCCAATCGCTCGAAATCCCGAAGCGTCCGCCGTCGGTGCTCATCCTCGGCCTCAACGGCGCGACGCTGGCGACGCGCGGCGACATGGGCGGCGCCGCGGTGCCGCTGCGCGAGCTGCCGCCTTATGTGCCGAACGCGTTCATCGCCATCGAGGATCGCCGCTTCTACAAACATCATGGCATCGATCCGTGGGGCATCATGCGCGCGGCGGTCGCCGACGTGTTGCATCGCGGCGCCTCGCAGGGCGGCTCAACCATCACCCAGCAGTTGGCCAAGAATCTGTTCCTGACCCAGGAGCGTACGCTGACGCGCAAGCTGCAGGAGGCGCTGCTCGCGCTCTGGCTCGAGCACAAATTCACCAAGCGGCAGATTCTCGAGCTTTATCTCAACCGCGTCTATTTCGGCGCCGGCGCTTACGGGGTCGAAGCCGCGGCGCAGCGCTATTTCGGCAAATCGGCGCGGCGCCTGACGCTGCCCGAAGCCGCCATGCTGGCGGGCCTGGTGCAATCGCCGTCGCGGCTTGCGCCGACGCGCAATCCCGACGGCGCCGCGCGCCGCGCCCAGCTCGTTATCGCCGCCATGGCGCAGCAGAACATGATCTCCGCCGCGGCCGCCAAGCTGGCGCTGATCGCGCCGGCGCGCGCCAAACAGCCGAGCGGCGCCGGCTCGGTCAATTACGTCGCCGACTGGGTGATGGATGCGGTCAATGACCTGGTCGGCCATATCGACACCGACATCGTGGTCGACACCTCGATCGATCCGGCGCTGCAAAGCGCTGCCGAGCAGGCCTTGGTCGATGCCTTGGCGCAGCGCGGCCAAAAGCTCGGCGTTGGCGAAGGCGCGCTGGTCGCCATGACGCCCAACGGCACCGTGCGCGCTTTGGTCGGCGGCAAGAGCTACGCCGACAGCCAGTTCGACCGCGCCATCGCCGCCAAGCGTCAACCCGGCTCGGCATTCAAGCCGTTCGTCTATCTCACCGCGCTCGAGCACGGGCTCACGCCCGACAGCGTGCGCGAGGACGCGCCGATTTCCGTAAACGGCTGGCGGCCGGAAAACTACGAGCACCAGTATTTCGGGCCGGTGACCTTGACGCAGGCGCTCGCCCGTTCGCTCAACACCGTATCGGTCCGCCTGACGCT
>JASHSE010000238.1 GCA_030036975.1 Xanthobacteraceae bacterium
GGCCGACGAACTGATCGCGGCCGGACATCGCTTTTTCGGCGGCGTATCGCGCGAACTCGCCCTCGTCGTGCAAAAGGCGTGCAGCCAATGGGGGCAGCCGAACGGCTATGTCTTGGGCCAGGAGGCCGGCGGCGCGGTCGTCGGCGGGCTGCGCTATGGCGACGGCACGCTCTATACCAAGAATGCCGGCGACCGCCGGGTCTTCTGGGAAGGGCCGACCATCGGCTTCGATGCCGGCGCCGACGGCGCGCGGACCATGATGCTGGTCTATAACCTGCCGCGCACCGAGGCGATTTTCGACCGGTTCGGCGGCATCGACGGCTCGGCCTATTTCGTCGGCGGCCTGGGCATGACGGCGCTGACTGCCAACAATATCGTCGTGGTGCCGATCCGCGCCGGCGTCGGGCTGCGGCTCGGCGCCAATCTCGGCTATCTCAAATTCACCTCACGGCCGACCTGGAATCCGTTCTGAGAGGCGTCGGGAACTCAAAAACGTAGCTGCCGGTTGCCATCAGCCCGCTTAAGTCGCGCGCCGCGGCGGATATCAACCGCGGTCAACGCTAACGCTTAGGTTAACGAGCCGACATTGTGGTAGGCTATGGTGCGCCTGTTAGAGTAACGCCAGCGTGGAGGGCGTCAGTATCATGGTCGAACCGGCGATGTATTTCGGCATCGGCTTCCTGGTCGCGGCCCTGTTCGCGCTGTTGTTTGTCCCGCTGGTGCATAACCGCGCCGTCCGCCTCACCATGCGGCGGCTGGAAGCGGCGACGCCGCTGACCCTCGCCGAAATCCGCGCCGACAAGGATCAACTGCGCGCCGAGTTCGCCATGTCGACCCGGCGCCTGGAAATGAGCGTCGAGCAGCTCAAGACCAAGACCACCGCGCAGCTCGCCGAGCTCGGCAAGAAAACCGACGCCATCAATCAGCTCAAGAAGGAGCTCGGCGAAAAAACTGCCGCCATCTTTGCGATGGAAGCGCGCGACAAGACTCTCACCGAACAAATCCGCTCGAGCGAGGAAGAGCTCGAACTGAAAGCGAGTTCGCTGCGCGAACTGGAGCGCACGCTCGCCGACAAGGAGGCGGGTCTGGTCAAGCTCACCGGCGCGCTGGGCGAAAAGTCGATCGATGCCGACAGCCAGCGCGTCGAGCTCGCTGCGTTGCGCACCCAGGTCGAGGCGCTCAAGGTCAGCATCGCCGACTATGAGCGCATGGTCAAAGCGGCCGAGGAACGCTTGGCGCGCGAGCGCAGCGAAGCCGCGGCCGCAGCCGGCGATCTCGACCAGGCGCGCGGCCATCTCGAAGGCCTGGCTGCCCGCACCGCGGAGCTTGAGCGCCAGCTCGTGGCGCAGACCACCGAAACCGGGCTCCTCGGCAAGCGCATCGAGGAGCTGGAAAGCCGGCTCGGCGATCAGGGACGCGCCGTCGCCGAGCGCGATTACGAGATCGAGCGGCTGCGCGCCGACAGCGCCGCCGCGGGCCAGCGCGAAAGCGATCTGCGCAGCGAACTGACAAAGGCCGACAGCCGCACCGCCGGCGCGGTCGAAAAATACCAAACCGAGGTCGCACAGCTCGAAGCGCAGCTCGCCGCCGCCGTGGCAGAGCGCGGCAAGCTGCAGACCGAGCTCGCGAATATGCAGCGCGAGGCCGAATCCACCTGGGCGTCCGAGCGCGTCGAGAATGCGCTCCTGCGCGAGCGCATCAACGACGTGGCCGCCGAGGTCGCGCGCCTGACCGCCGCGCTCGAAGGACCCGGCTCGCCGATCGAGGCCATGCTCGCCTCCAGCGCGCCGGTGTTGAGCCGCGGAGCGCCTTCGAGCAATGGCGGCAACGCCATCAACGGCAACGGCGCCCGCGGCGAAGCAGCGCCCGCCGCCCAAGCCGCCGCCGACGCGGAGCAGAAGAGCACGCTCGCCGACCGCATCCGCGCCCTGCAGTCCAGCGCCTCACGCCTGGCGCGGTCGAATTAGGGCTCGCTTGACACCCCGCCGACGCAGTCCGTAAATCCAGCCTTTGCCGTCATCCGCGACCGGCGGCGCGGGCGCTTAGCTCAGCGGGAGAGCGTTCCCTTCACACGGGAGAGGTCGTAGGTTCAATCCCTACAGCGCCCACCATTTCCATCAAAGGCTCAGCGCAAAGCGGTTGTGGTCGCGCCGATGTTGCGCCGATGAAAAGATCCGGCGGACGCCTTTCGGCCTTGCGCAACGAAACGGTCGATGACGATGTCCGCAGACCATCCAGAAAACGGAGCAGGCAATGACTGACCGAACTGCAGCGACGTGCCAAATAAGCGCGGCGGGATCATCCCCCGGCAACGCCCGCGCAGCTATCCGGGCGGCCACGGCCAGGATGACGTAACGTCGCCAGGCAAAGTGACAGGCAAGGTGAAATGAAAGGTCGCACCGTGGACGGCATGAGGGCTGGCCCACAAGCGGCCGCCGTGGGACTCGATGATTCTGCGGCTGATGGACAGCCCCATACCGGTGCCTTGCGGTTTCGTCGTGAAAAAGGCATCAAAAATGCGTTCGCTTTCCTGGACCGGAAGCCCGACGCCCGAATCGTTGACCGCAATCAATAATTGACGATCCTTCGTTCTCCTTGACGTAACCGTCAACTCGCCACCGTCACTGCGCATCGCCTCGATGCCATTGCGCATGAGGTTCATCAGGACCAGCTGCAGCTGTATGCGATCTGCTGTGGTTGGCGGCAGTTGCAGATCAAGCTCGGTGCGGATTGAAACGGAGTTGCGCTTCGCCATGTCGCCAAGCATGGCGGCGATCTCGCGAATGATTAGGTTGAGGTCGAGCGCTTCCCGTTCCGACGCACCGCGGCCATAGAGCGATCCGATGCGGTCCATGATCTTCGCCGCGCGCATCACGTCGTCGACCATTTTCGCGGCCGCGCCGCAGGCCTCCGCGACGTCCGGTTCATCGCGACGTAACCAGCGGACGCAGGCGTGTGCCTTGGCAACGGCGCCGGTCATCGGCTGCTTGATCTCGTGCGCGAACGAGGCGGTCAGCTCGCCCATCAGGCTCACTCGGTTCATGTGCGCGAGATCGGCCTCCAGCCGGCGCAGCCGTTCGCGCTCTTCTTCGACCCGCTTGTGCTCCGTCACATCGACAATGGTGCCCAGGTATTCAGCCACTTCGCCGGCTTTATCGACGACCGGATGCCCGATCACGTCGATGTCCTTGATTGCGCCGTCAGGCAACATGATCCTGTACGCGTCGGCGAAATCTTTTTTTTCGCGCAACGCCTGCCTGAAGACTTCGCGGACCCTGTCGTGGTCTTTCGCGACGATACGCTCCCAAAGCTTCTCGCTCGACACACCCTCCTGCGGATCGAAACCAAAAATTCGGAACATTTCGTCGGAGCAGTAAAGCATTTTCTCGGTTCTGGCGCCCCAGGCCCAGGTGCCCGTGTGAGTCAATCGCTGCGCTTCGGCCAGATAGGCCTCGCTGCGCTGCAACTTTTCGTGCGTTATTTCCCGCTCAATCGCAACCCCCGCGAGATGCGTGATCTTTGCGATGACCTCCTGATCGCGTCGGCTCGGGCTGCGAGGCTCGCGATAGTACATGGCAAAGGTGCCGATCACCCTGCCTTCGGAGGACATGATGGGAGTCGACCAGCAGGCGCGCAGCGCGTATGGCAAAGCTATCGCGCGATAATCGACCCACAGTGGATCGCTCGCGATATCAGAAACAACGACCTGCTCGCCACGGTACGCGGCCGTCCCGCAAGAACCGGCGCGAGGTCCGATGAGACCGCCATCGATTGCATCAGTGTAGGCTTTCGGCAGGCCGGGCGCCCCGCCATGTCGCAAGCGATCGCCATCGACCAGCAAGATGGACGCCAGAACGCCGTTGGCACTTTCTTCCACCAGCCGGCACAGGGCATCGAGGATGAGCGGAAGTGCATCCCCGGTGGCGACCATCTCCAGAATGCGCCTCTCTTCGTCGAAGAGAGTTTCTGTTTTGGCTCGACTGATCGAAGCGGTTATTGGCCGAGCCATAGTTGATCCACAGCCTCGAGACTGCACCATGATCGCATCGTTCCCCATGATATCCACGCTACTCACGGCTGGGCGAAAATCTGACTGCAAAGCAATCTTCGCAATGTCAAACGGCAAAGGGCGGCGCTCAGTCCTGGTCCGCTCGGCTGGGCTTTGGCCGGTCTTGAGGTGAGGAATGGCGCCGACCTGGCTCCCAGGACGCGTACGCCGGGGGAGCCGAAAATCTTTCGCGCTCTTGCGCAATTTGTCGATTTTTTCGCGCAAACTTTTCGGCGACCGGCCTGACGCCATCGCGCTTTGTCGAGCAACCCGGCAAAGCCGAGATGCGGCGGCTGAAAACGGCGCTGCGGTGGAAAATACCGGCAGCGCCGCGCCAGCGCATCCAGATGGCGCTGTTGCGTGAGAGTGGCTTGGCGCAGCCGGCGATTGCGGCGGCAATGGGCGTGTCGCTGAGCACGGTGAACCGCGCGCCCATGGCTTATGACCACGGGCCTATGACACGGCGGCATCGCGGCGCTCAAGCTCAAGCCGAATGGCGGATGCAAACACGAGAACATGACGCTGGTCGAGGAAAGGGGCTTGCTCGCGCGCTTTGCCAGAGCCACGGCGAACGCGCGCACACCGGCCACCTCCGCGACCTGGAGCGTGCGCCCAAGCGCGTCAAGCAATAACCCGGAACCGATGCGTTGGCGTTGCGCCTTGTTGCGCCTTACTGTGCACGGCGAGGCGCGCCAGCACTAGATACCGTAATTTTACCCGACAATGTCACGACACACATTCCCATTCTAAGCCATTATTATTTCGCTATTATTTCGCCGGAATTATCTATCCGACCTCAACTGGACCGTTCAGATCGCAATTTTCCACCGGGCCGGTACGGCTCAGCGTTGCTTCCGTTCACTGATTGTTCTATTGGATTAAGGTTTCACATTGATTGCTCCTCGTAAAGCCGAGCCCGTCCATGCGAGTTGAAGCGCGTGAGCTCTTTCGACACGTCAGTGCGGAAAAGTCCGCCCTGTACCGCGGGATCATGGACACGTTCGCGGCCGCGAAACGCCAATTCCGGTTGCATCTGAGACCTGACGAAGTGTTGGCCGAGGGCGACTGGGCCGGCGCTCCGCCCAAAATTGAAGATCTGCAAGGCGCGCTGGCACAGCTTACGGAATGGGGAAATCTCGAATCGCAGCCGGATACGGCGCGCGTCGCCAGCATCAGCGATTTTTACCGTGCG
>JASHSE010000239.1 GCA_030036975.1 Xanthobacteraceae bacterium
GGATGCGTGATCCAGTACCAGACGTGTCTGACTGCTACCTCGTAGCCGGAACAATGCGACTGCCACGAGCCGGTCGCGCCGACCAGTCCAACGCTCGGCAGACTCAACGCATCATTGAATTTTTTCAACCAGCCGTCGGCGAGCAGTTCGGTGAACGTGTTGAAAAAGATGAGGCGGGAATTGGCGACAAGCCGCGCGGCGGCGAAATAAGAACCGATGTCGTAGCCCTTGTCTTCAAGCTCGATAGGATGAACTGGCAACCCATCAAAAAGCGCCTGCGCGGATGCAAGCGAATCTGCGCTGCGAAAGCCTTTAAAGATGACATGCAGATCGTGGTCGAGACCGGCCGGGTGCGCACGGTAGCTAGCCACGAAACGCCGAACCGGACCCTCTCCCTCGGCGAACCGGCAAAGATAGATGACGCCGATTTGCGCCAAGCTTGAGGCCTCCGTGACCGGTCAAATTCCGTTGCCCGCCCGTACGCCGGCGGGTGCGCAACCATACAGGCGCTTGCCGGCGCAGATCAAGGTACCGTTCGGTATGATCCCGTTTCGGGCCGATTACGACGCCATCGCGGCTCGCAGGCGCTGCGGCGCAGGTCTATTCTTTATATTGCTTGGCCGCCGGCAATGCTGCTATCCGATTGTGATTGCTCGCAGGGGAGAGCCGTGGACATCGGCAAGGTGGTCATACTGGCCGGAGGCTTCGGCAGCCGGCTCGCCGAAGAAACCGAGGTCCGGCCGAAGCCTCTGGTCGAAATCGGCGGCCGTCCGATCCTTTGGCACATCATGCAAATCTACTCGGCGTTCGGCTTGCGCGACTTCGTCATCTGCCTCGGCTACAAGGGCTACATGATCAAGGAGTATTTCGCCAATTACGATTTGCACATGAGCGACGTGACCTTCGATCTGTCGAACAGCTCGACGATCGTCCACCGTCGGCGCGCCGAGCCCTGGCGGGTCACTCTGGTCGACACCGGCGATGCGACGATGACCGGCGGCCGCATCCGCCGCGTCCGCGAGCATATCGGCGACAAGGCTTTTTGCCTCACCTATGGCGACGGCGTCGCTCGCATCGACGTCGCCAGGCTCATCGCATTTCACGAGGCGCACAGGCGGCTCGCTACGATCACCGCGGTGCAGCCGCCAGGGCGTTTCGGCGCGATCGAGATCGATGCGGCTGACGTGGTTCGCAGCTTCAAGGAGAAGCCGCAGGGCGACGGCACCTGGATCAACGGCGGCTTTCTGGTGCTGTCGCCGGAAGTGATCGATTATATTGAGGGCGACGACACGGTGTTCGAGCAGGCGCCGTTGCAGGACCTGAGCGCCAACGGTCAGCTGGCGGCCTATCGGCACACTGGTTTCTGGCATCCGATGGACACGCTGCGCGACAAACGCTACCTGGAGGAGCTTTGGCGAACCGGCAAAGCGCCTTGGAAAGTCTGGTGAGCGATGCGTATCCTGATCACCGGCAATACGGGCTACGTCGGCCCGGTGCTCGTGCGTCATCTGCGCAACGTGATGCCGCTCGCCTATATCGCGGGTCTTGACAGCGGCTTCTTCGCCCACTGCTTGACCTCGCACGAGCTGCCGGAACGGCTCGTTGACGTACAGCGCTTCGGCGACGTGCGCGCGATCACGGTTGCCGATCTCGACGGTTTTGATGCGGTCGTGCATCTCGCCGCGGTGTCGAACGATCCGATGGGAAACCGCTTCAGCACCGTCACCGAGGCGATCAATCATCGCGCCAGCGTCGCGGTCGCCCAGGCCGCGGCGGCCGCCAAGGTGAAGAATTTCGTATTCGCCTCGAGCTGCAGCGTCTACGGCGCCGCGGGCGACGACCGCGCCCGCTCCGAGAAAGACCAGCTCAATCCGCTCACCGCTTATGCGCGGTCCAAGATCGCCACCGAAGATTCATTGCGGCAACTCGATCTCGACGGCATGGTCACGACCTCGTTGCGCTTTGCCACCGCGTGCGGAATGTCGGAGCGGTTGCGCCTCGATCTCGTGCTCAACGATTTTGTCGCGTGCGCATTGTCGTCCCGGGAAATCACAGTGCTCAGCGACGGCACGCCATGGCGGCCTCTGATCGACGTGCATGACATGGCGCGCGCCATCGAATGGGCGCTGTCGCGGCCGGCGGACGAAGGCGGCAACTTTCTCGCACTCAACGCCGGCTCCGACGGTTGGAACTACCAGGTGAAGGATTTGGCTCGCGCGGTGGCGGACGCCGTTCCCGGCACGACCGTGTCGATCAACAGAGCGGCGCAACCCGACCGCCGCTCGTACAAGGTGGATTTCGGCCTGTTTCGCAAACTTGCGCCCGATCATCAGCCCCGCGAATCGCTCGAATCGACTATCGCCGCACTTACCGCCGGCTTGCGCGCTATCTCTTTCGCCGATGCCAATTTCCGGCAATCCCAGTTGATCCGCTTGCGCGTCCTGGAGCGCCATATCGAAGAAGGTCGCCTCGACGAAGAGCTGAGCTGGAGCGCGCGTCCGACACACGGCCTCGCATCGTGAGCATTCAGCCCTTGACGCAGCGCATCGCCAAACGCTGCCGCTTCTGCAACGACGATCTGAAGCGGACTTTCATCGATCTCGGCCGCTCGCCGCTCGCCAACTCGCTGCTCAGTGCAGACGATCTCGACCGGAGCGAACCGATCTATCCGTTGCATGCCTACGTTTGCGACAATTGCCTGCTCGTACAGCTGCAGGAGTTGGCACCCGCCGAACATATCTTCAACGATTACCTTTATTTTTCCTCGTATTCACGGCTCTGGCTCGATCACTGCCGCGACTATGCCGCCGCGATGACAAAACGCCTTCGGCTCGGCGCCGGTTCGCTGGTCGTGGAAGTCGCCAGCAACGACGGCTATCTCCTGCAATATTTCAAGGGGCGCGGCATCGGCGTGCTCGGCATCGAGCCGGCCTCGAACGTTGCCCGAGTAGCGCGGGACAAAGGCATCCCGACGGAAATCGCGTTTTTCGGCGTTGAAACCGCGCGCCGCC
>JASHSE010000027.1 GCA_030036975.1 Xanthobacteraceae bacterium
GTTCCGGCACGGTCCCCACAGGCGGCCTTGCCAATTCACCGCCGAGGGCCTTATGAAGGACGCGCTGACGGTGAAAGGTTCCGGTTGCGTCGCGTCAGGGCACCCGGCACGTCCGCCGCGACGGTCTCCCCAACGATGATGACGGGAGCGAGGCGGACGGCGCTTTCGACCTCCCCCGGCGCCGGTCCGCGGCAGCACGGTGGGACAAGCAAGCGACGCCGATACCCTTAAGGAAGAGGACAATCGGGACCTCGTGTGTGACGCCGGCGTCGGCAGTTCAGTGCTGCCGCACCGCATTGCGTGGTGTCGTCGGCAATCGAGAACCCGCGGTGGCGCGGCAAGCGCCGTCGCCCCATATACGGTTTGGAGTTCATGTTCGAGGCGCAAGTCTCCCGGAAAGACATTGAGTTTCGGTCGGAATCGGCGCGGCGTTGCAGCGGCGTCCGGCCCCTCAAAAGCCTCATCGGCTTGGCGCGCTCGGAATTTCCAATCCGTTTCGCTCACCGACCATCGGGCCATCCGCCTTCCACCGCCGCCGATACGGCGTGGCCGGAGCGCGGTCGCAGCCCTTATGAGATTGACCAATGGCCAACAAAATGCTCATCGACGCGACCCACCCGGAGGAAACCCGGGTGGTGGTCTTGCGCGGCAACCGCGTCGAGGAATTCGATTTCGAATCCGCGCACCGCAAGCAGTTAAGAGGCAACATCTATCTGGCGAAGGTGACGCGGGTCGAGCCGTCGCTGCAGGCTGCCTTCGTCGATTACGGCGGCAATCGCCACGGCTTCCTGGCGTTTTCCGAAATCCACCCTGATTATTATCAAATCCCGGTGGCCGATCGGCAGGCGCTGATCGACGAGGAGCAGCGCGCCCAGCGCGCCGAGGACGACGAGATCGACCGGCGCTCGCGCCGCCATCGCGGCCGCGGTCATCGCTCCGCCGCCCGCCACGACGACGACGTCGTTCGCGGCGACATCGCCGAATCGCCCGCCAGCGACGGCACCGACGCCACCGAAGGCGTCGAAAGCGTTGCGGCGCCGGATGAGCACGGCGAACAATCGGATGCCGGCGAGGCCGCCCCGCCGGGTGCGGCAGAGCCGGAAGGCGGAGCCGCTCCGGGCGACGAAACCCCGGCGGTCGAGCCGCAAGAATCGGGCGAGGAACGCCAATCGCAACCTTCCGAGATGGCGCCGGACGGCGCCGAACCGGGTGAGCCGTATCCCTCGACGGCGGAAGCCACCATGGCGGCCATGCCCGACGAGGGCGCCGCGTTGATGCCGACGTTGGACGAGGCCCCCGAGGCGGCGGACGCCGCTGAAGCTCCGGTCCAACCCGCCATCGTTCCAGGCAGCGAAGACGGCGAGCCTTCGGAAAACGGCGAAGCCGCCGAGAACGGCGACGAGGTCGTCGAATCGGTCGGCGGGGCCGACGCGCTCGAGGAGGTGCCGGATCGCGCGCCGCGCTATCGCCGGCAATACAAAATCCAGGAGGTCATCAAGCGCCGGCAAGTCATGCTGGTGCAAGTCGTCAAGGAGGAGCGCGGCACCAAAGGCGCAGCCCTCACCACCTATCTGTCGCTCGCCGGCCGCTATTCGGTGCTGATGCCCAATACCGCGCGCGGCGGCGGTATCAGCCGCAAGATCACGAGCGGCGAAGACCGCGCCAGGTTGAAGGAAGTCGCCCAGGAACTGGAAGTCCCGGAAGGCATGGGCGTGATCCTGCGCACCGCCGGCGCCAATCGCACCAAGGCCGAGATCAAGCGCGATTTCGAATATCTGTTGCGGCTGTGGGAGACGGTGCGCGACCTGACGCTGAAATCGACCGCGCCCAAGCTCGTCTACGAAGAGGGCTCGCTGGTCAAACGATCGATTCGCGACCTTTACACCAAAGACATCGACGAGGTCCTCGTCGCCGGCGGCGAGGCCCACGACGAGGCCAAAGACTTCATGCGCATGCTCATGCCGAGCCATGCCAAGAACGTGAAGCTTTACTCCGACGCGCAGCCGCTATTGTCGCGCTACGGGGTGGAGAATCAGCTCGACGCCATGTTCTCGCCGGTCGTGCAGTTGCGCTCCGGCGGCTACATCGTGCTCAACCAGGCCGAGGCTCTGGTCGCCATCGACGTCAATTCCGGCCGCGCCACGCGCGAGCATCACATCGAGGACACCGCGCTCAAGACCAATCTGGAAGCGGCCGACGAGATCGCCCGCCAGCTGCGGCTGCGCGACCTCGCCGGACTGATCGTCATCGACTTCATCGACATGGACGAGAATCGCAACAACCGGTCGGTGGAGCGGCGGCTGAAAGAATGTCTCAAGCAGGATCGCGCCCGCATTCAGGTCGGCCGCATCTCGCATTTCGGCCTGTTGGAAATGTCGCGCCAGCGCATCCGCGCCAGCGTCCTGGAAAGCTCGACCGAGAAATGTCCGTATTGCGGCGGCACCGGCCATGTCCGCTCGGTATCGTCGCTGGCGCTGCAGGTGCTGCGCGCGCTCGAGGAGCAATTGATGCGCGGCGCCACGCATAACTTCGTCGCCCGCACGCGGCCGGACGTGGCGCTTTACGTGCTCAATCAGAAGCGCGCGCATCTGCGCAGCCTCGAAGAGCGCTTTGCCGTCACCATCACCATCACGGCCGACGAATCAGTCACCGCGCCGCTGCCCTTCGTTATCGAGCGCGGCGAGCAGGTGCACACGCTGGAAGCGGCCCGCGCCATTGCCGAGCAGGCCCAGCCGCTGCCCGCACCGCTCGAGGAAGAAGACAATCTCGAAGAGGCCGCCGCATCGGAGGGCGAGGAATCCGAGGAGGTCGCCGCCGATTCCACAGCCGAGCCGCGCGATGGCGGACGGCGCCGACGGCGCCGGCGGCGTGGCCGCGGTCGCGACGGCACGGGCGAAGCGCCACCGCCGCACGAGCAGCCCACTGAACACCAAGCCGTGGCCGAGAGCGGCGGTGCTGCCGTGCCGTTCGAAGACGACCCTCCATCGAGCAACGAACCGGCCGCAGCGGCGGGCAGTGAGGAGCCGCAATTCCAAGGACGCGACGACCAGGGCGAGCCGCACCACGATGCCGACGGCGAACGGCGGCGGCGCCGCCGCGGCCGCCGCGGCGGCCGGCGCAATCGGCACGAGCGCGAGCACAATGGCGACGCCCCATACGAAGCGCATGGCGAGCCGTCGCCGGACGGCGAATTCGGGACGGAAGAACTGGAACAGCCGGTTACGGCCGAGCCGGATCTCAGCACGGCAGTCGCCGACCTCGATGCGGCGCCGACCCAGGACCGGCCGGCCGACACGCCGAGCGAGACCACGTCAGAACATAGCGGTGGCGAGCCCGCCGCGGAGGCCCCGGACTCTGCAGCGTCGGCAGCGGTGCCACCCGAGCCGCCACGCCGGCGCTCGACGGTGCGCGAACCGGCGCCCACGTTCAGCAGCAGTCCGGATGCTTCGTCGCCTGCCTCCCCGCCTGCCGACGCTCCGCCGCAGCAGCCGGTCATTACCGAGATCGATACGGATGACGGCGCGGAGCGACCGCGGCGTACCGGCTGGTGGTCGCGGCGGTCCGCCGGCGGCTAGGCCCCGCGCGCGCCCGGTTTAAAAAACGCATCGGAGCGCCATGAAAAGCGCCTGGGTCGACCGCGATGCGCAAGCGATGGTCGCCGAGCGCGCGGCCGCCGGCATCGATCGCGACTTCGCACTACGCGTCTACACGACCCGGCTGCTCGGCCGCGATCCAAAACTCGTTCTCCACGGCGGCGGCAACACCTCGCTGAAGACCCGCATGCGCGACCGCCTCGGCGAGGCGGTCGACGTGCTGCGCGTCAAAGGCAGCAGCGCCGACATGGCAACGATCGAGCCGTCGGGATTTTCCGCGGTGCGGCTTACCCCGATGCGCAAGCTGCGCCCGCTCGACGCCATCGACGACTTCGAGCTCGTCGCCATCGAGCGCGCGAACCTGATCGATGCCACCGCGCCTAATCCGTCGGTCGAGATGATGCTGCATGCGTTCCTGCCGCACAAATTCGTCGATCACACCCACGCCAACGCGGTGCTCAGCGTCATCGATCAGGCGGACGGCGAGCAAAAATGCGGCGACGTGTTCGGCGCGCGGCTCGGCTTCGTGCCCTACGTGATGCCGGGCTTCGGGCTGGCCAAGAAGGCGATCGAGGTTTTCGAACGGGCAAAGCCGAGCGACGGTTTGATCTTGAGCAAGCACGGCATCGTCACGTTCGGCGCGGACGCGCGCGAAGCCTACGAGCGCATGATCGAAATGGTCTCGCTCGCCGAGGATTTTATTGCACGCAATCGGAAGAGCATCAGGATCGGCACTGCCGAGGCGCCCGAGCGCAGTTCGCTTGCCGCGATCGCGCCGATCGTGCGCGGGGCATGCAGCGAAGAAGATGCAAAGGTCGAAGGCGCCTGGCGCCGCCTGGTTCTCGACTTTCGCCCGATCGAGTGGTTTCGCGATTTCTTCGGCCATCCCGACTTCGCTCGCCTGAGCCAGGCGGGAATCGTCACGCCGGACCACACCATCCGCACCAAAAACTGGCCGCTCGTGCTGCCGCCGCCGAAAGCCGATAAGCTGGACCAATTCGCCCGGGCAACACGAGAAGCGGTGCAGGCGTTCGTCGCGCGCTATCGCGCGTATTTCGGCCGCAACAACGAGCGCGCGGGCGGCATCAAACACGAACTTGATCCGCTGCCCCGCGTCGTGCTCATCCGCGATCTCGGATTTTTTGGACTGGGCCGGTCGAAGCAGGACGCCGTGATCGCCGCCGACATCGCCGAAGCATGGATGGCAACCATTTTGAATGCTGAGGCCGTCGGGCGCTTCGAATCGATCTCCGAAGCCGACATGTTCGACTGCGAATATTGGCCGCTCGAACAAGCCAAGCTCGCCCCCGCCCTTCCCTCCCCCGCAAGCGGGGGAGGGTCAATTCATGGTCCCTCCCCCGCAAGCGGGGGAGGGTTAGGGAGGGGGTTGCCGCTGGCCGGCCAGATCGCGGCCGTCACCGGCGCCGCCGGCGCCATCGGCGCCGCCACCGCCAAAGCATTTGCGGCGGCTGGCGCCGAGGTGGCGCTGCTCGACCTCGATCTTGCCGCCGCACGCGAAGCGGCCAAGGCCATCGCCGAAACCGCGCTGCCGGTCGCCTGCGACGTCACCGACGCCGCCTCGGTGAACGCGGCCTTCGAACGGATCGCGGAAAATTTCGGCGGCGTCGATATCCTGGTCTCCAATGCCGGCGCCGCCTGGCAGGGCCGCATCGGCGAGGTCGACGAAGCGGTTTTGCGCAAGAGCTTCGAGCTGAATTTTTACGGTCACCAGCGCGTGGCGCAGGCCGCGGTCAAGATCATGCGCGCGCAAAAAACCGGCGGCTGTCTGCTCTTCAACGTCTCCAAACAGGCGGTCAATCCGGGGCCCAATTTCGGCCCGTACGGCGTGCCCAAGGCCGCGCTGCTTGCGCTGATGCGCCAATACGCGCTCGACTACGGCGCCGACGGCATCCGCGCCAATGCGGTGAACGCCGACCGCATCCGCTCGGGGCTATTGACGCCGGCGATGATCGCCTCGCGCGCCAAAGCGCGGGGCTTAAGCGAGAAGGACTACATGAGCGGCAATCTGCTCAGCCGCGAAGTCACCACCGACGATGTGGCGCAGGCCTTCTTGCATCAGGCGCTGGCGCTCAAAACCACCGCCGACGTCACCACCGTCGACGGCGGCAACATCGCCGCGGCGATGCGCTAGACCTTGTCGACCGCGCCGCCGCTCTCCGCCCAATCCTTGAAGGCGCCGAGATTGTAGACGCGGTCGTAGCCCAAATCCTTGAGCGCCTTGCCGGCGAGCGCCGAGCGGCCGCCGGAAGCGCAATAGACCAGCACGGTCTTGTCCTTGGCGAAATTCTTGTCGTGGTAGGGCGACTGCGGATCGGCGCGGAATTCCAGCATGCCGCGCGAGACGTGCACGGCGCCGGCCACCTTGCCGCTGCCTTGCACTTCGAGCGCATCGCGCACGTCGACGACGAGCGCGTCGCCCTTCTTCATCATGTCGCGCGCCTGCGCCGGCGTGACCCGCGGCACCGCCGCATTGGCAGCCTCCAGCATGTCCTTGACCGTGGTTGCCATATTGTTCTCCTCAACTAGTCTTACTGCGTCAAAAGTTCGGATTGCCCATCAAGATGCTGCCGGAACCACGGCGCTGATGGACCTGCCCTCTCCCCTTGCGGGAGAGGGCGACTCGGCGGTTCAACAACACAAGTGGGTGAGGGTTCGCGGCCGCAACCCCTCACCGAGCCGAGTTTGTTGCGCGTCTTGCGTCGCCCTCTCCCGCAAGGGGAGAGGGCACTATAAAGCGCGCCGCGCTTTCTGACGCAGTAAGACTAGGGCGTCACTCGGCACGAAGGATCTAATCCCATTTCATGCGGCCCGAATAGGCCCAGTCGATGAGCCGGCCATCGCCGCTGCCCAGCGCGGCAATGGCGCGCATCTCGGCTTCGCTCAAGGAAAAATCGAAGATCGCGGCGTTTTCCGATAGCCGCTCGAGCTTGCCGGTGCGGGGAATGACCGCGATGTTTTGCTGCACCAGAAAGCGCAGGCAGATTTGCGCGACGGTCTTGCCGTGCGCCGCGGCGGCGCGCGCGAGCACGGGGTCGTTGCGCATGTCGCCGCGCGCCAGCGGACTATAGGCGATTACCGCCATGCCGTGGGTGCGGCAGCCGGCGATCAGCTTCGACTGGTCGAGAAACACGTGGCATTCCACCTGGTCGCATACCAAGGGCTCGCTCGCCGCCGC
>JASHSE010000240.1 GCA_030036975.1 Xanthobacteraceae bacterium
GCGGTGATTGGCGTGCGCCACCCCAAGTGGGACGAGCGACCGCTTCTTGTCATCGTGCTCAAGAAAGGCGAGTCGGCCAGCAAAGCCGAGGTGCTCGGCTATTTGAACGGCAAGGTCGCCAAGTGGTGGATGCCCGACGACGTGGCGTTCGTCGACGAAATTCCTCACACCGCAACGGGAAAGATTCAGAAAACCGCGCTGCGCGAGCGTTTCAAGAATTACGTGCTGCCAAATGCGGCCGAATAGGCAAATCTCGTGCGCCCGGCACCGCCTTGCACGCGGTGATTGCCGCCGCGAACTTGCCGCCGCTGGCGCGGCAGCCGACGCGTACGGTGGAGTCGAGGCCGTGGAGGTAATACGGAATTCGGCTGATTGATTCCGCGTCATTCCGGGGCGCCGCGAAGCGGCGAACCCGGAATCCATAAGCCCTGCGCCGGGGTTATGGATTCCGGGTTCCTCGCTGCGCTCGGCCCCGGAATGACGAACTGATTATCCGGATTCCGTATAACTCGGCGGCTACGGATTCACCGGCGCGCCGGCGGGCGCGGGTTTGGAGCCGAAAAGGTCGACAAGAAGGCCGCTCGGCCCCGATCCATCGGGCGGCGAAGGGGTGGCGATGGCTGTCCCGTAACCGGTGCCCACAACGGCCGGCTTCGTCGGGGCCCCCAGCGGCGAAGCCGCAGGGGTGTTGATAGCGGCCCCATAGGCAGGGGCGTTGGTGGCGGCCCCATAAACTGTGTCCGAAACCAACGGTGGCCTCAGGTTCGTGGGATTGTTCGAAGGCGCCGGCGTCAGGGCCGTAGGATTGTTCAAAGGTGGCGCCACGGCTGGCATTTGCGCGGCGAGCACGTATCCATCAAGCGTGCCCGGCTGCGACGGTGCTGCCGCCGGCGGTCGAGGTGCGGGTTTCGACCCCATAAGGTCGACAAGAAGGCCGCTCGGACCCGATCCATCGGGCGGCGAAGGGTCGTTGATGGCCGTCCCGTAACCGGTGCCCACAACGGGCGGCTGCGTCGTGGCCGCCGGGGACGAAGGCGACGACGAACAGCCGGCCAGTATTGCCAGCAACCCAAGGGAAGCGGCGCACACGTTGAAAAACCGCTGGCGCGGCCCACCGCCTCGCATCCCGGCGCGTAACCCGTGCGTCCCCATGACCCTCTTACCTGGGACCGTAAAATACCTGGGACCGTAAAACAGAGCCCCGGCTTTGGAAATTCGACCGGGGCCAGTTTGTCGGTAGAAGCCTCCTCGCCGCGTGGCGAGGCAGCTCAATATACCGCAATGCCGAATGGCTTCAAAGCCCACCGCGGCCGTCCGGCGGACGATTGTCTCGTCCGGCTGCACGCCGACCTCGGCGGCGAGGCCAACCCGGCCGAAGTCTCCGGCTGGCGAAGAAGCGAAACGCGCGCCGCGACAGCCGCGCGTTTGCCTACGCCTATGCGCTGGTTGCGCGCTTTACCCGCTCCGGCAGCATCGGCAATTCGCGAAGGCGCTTGCCGGTGAGCGGCAACCTCGGGCACGTCGGCGATGTGCAACACGCGGCATTGTCGAAATTGACTTCCTGCACCTCGCCGTTCCTGGCGTTGATCTGCTCGTAGAGCGCGGACGAGGCCCGCTACAATTCTCCTGATAACAGGGAAATTTCGTGATTATGGCGCAAACGCCCCAAGCTGGCCGCGTTAGGCCATGCTGGGTGATAGAATAAAATTGGGGCCGTGCTTAATGTCTGGAATACATTCCGGTTAAGTCCAGACATCACATTGCTATGCTCCGACCTGACTGGGCATCCGACGTCATAACCTTGCGCCCGGCTCACAGTTGTCGCGTCGGTGGATCGGACGATGATGTTCGAATATCGAGCAAGGTCCAAAAATTTCTACAGTGGACGACACATAGCGTTGCACGATAACCTATAATCACAGTCCATAGCGGCATCCTGACCTTTGGCGAGCTGCGGGTGTTCGCCCCGGTATTCGCCGGCTAAGGTGCAGCAAAAAACGCAAGGGAAGGAAAATGAATCTACCGGCACCGAAGTTCATGATCGAGTCGAAATGGCGCGGGCAGCTGTTTGGTGCCGAATGGCGCAGCGCCGCCGGTGGCTCATTGGATGTTTTGGAGCCGGCGACCGGCGCCACGATTACGCGCGTGGGGAATGCCACCGCTGCGGACGTGCGCCGCGCCGCCGCAGAAGCCCGCGCCGCTCAGCCGGCGTGGGCGGCGACACCTTATGAGAAGCGCGCTTCCATTCTGCGCAAGGCGGCGCGAATTCTGGAAGACAATCAGGACGAGCTGATCCCATGGATCGCGCGGGAGACCGGCGGCATTCCGGCCAAAGCCGGGTTCGAAATCCACATGGTGAGCGAAATCCTGTATCGCTCCGCGGCAATGTGCACGGAGCCGCAGGGGCTCGTGCTGCCGTCCGATCCGGGTCGCATCAGCATTGCGCGTCGCTTGCCGCGCGGAGTGATCGGCATCATTTCGCCTTTCAACTTTCCGCTAATTTTGTCGAGCCGAGCTGTTGCTCCGGCGCTGGCGACCGGCAACGCGGTGGTCCTCAAGCCGGATCCGCGCACGGCACTGACCGGCGGTTTCGTCATTGCCCGCATGTTTGAGGAGGCCGAGCTGCCGAAGGGCGTATTGCAAGTGCTGCCCGGCGGCGCCGAGGCCGGCGAAGCAATCTGCACCGATCCCGATATTGCGATGGTCGCCTTCACCGGATCGAGCAATGTTGGTCGACGAATCGGCGAACTTGCCGGCAAGCATTTAAAGAAAGTCCAGCTCGAACTGGGCGGCAAAAACGCGGTGATCGTGCTCGACGATGCCGATCTCGACGCGGCAGCTTCGGCGGTCGCCTTCGGCGCCTGGTTCCATCAGGGCCAAATCTGCATGACAACCGGCCGCGTGCTGGTCAACGACCGGATCGCTGCGCCGCTGACCGAAAAACTGGTCGCTAAGGCAAAGCATCTGCCGGTCGGCGACCCGCTCGGTCAAGTGGCGCTCGGACCGGTAATCAGTCGCGCGCAGGTGGAGCGCATCCACGGTATCGTCAAGGATACGGTGACGGCAGGCGCCAAGCTGGAAGCCGGCGGCACCTTCGACGGGCCGTTCTATCGCCCAACCGTTCTCACCGGCGTTAGACCGGGCATGCGCGCTTTCGACGAGGAGGTTTTCGGCCCGGTCGCGGCCATTACTTCTTTCGCCACCGACGACGAGGCGGTGGAGCTTGCCAACCGCAGCGAATACGGCCTCTCGGCGGGCGTGTTTTCCGCCGATGTCGGGCGCGCCATTGCGGTCGGCAATCGCCTCAGTGCCGGCCTCCTGCACATCAACGATCAGACCGTCGCCGACGAACCACATGTACCATTCGGTGGTATGGGAACGTCCGGCAACGGGACCCGGATTGGCGGGCCGGCGAATTGGGAGGAATTCACGCAGTGGCAGTGGATGACCATCAAGGACAAACCTAATCCATACCCGTTCTGATCTGCGCCAGCACGGGGTCGTCGTCCGACCAAGTCCGCGACGTCGGATGAAGCAATGCGGCGCGGGCTCCGTGGCAGGCGGCTTCGGGCGGAGCGAGTAAAAACAAAGGGCGATAGCACCGGAGGCTATCGCGGGTGGAGGACGATATGCATACGCAATGGCGTCGAGCTATGGCGGCCGCAGCCTTGGCGGCGTTCGGAACACTTGCCGCGTTGCCAGTCCACGCGGCTGACGCTCCGAACAGCATCCGTATCGGTTACGCTATCTCGTTATCGGGCGTGAACGCGCAAGGCGCCGCAACGACAACGCTGCCCGGATACGATCTTTGGGTGCACGACGTGAACGCCCAAGGCGGCATCTTCGTAAAGGAATTCAACAAGAAGATCCCGGTCGAGGTCGTGGCGAAATACGACGACACCAGCAGCGCCGAGACTATGCTGCGGCTCGAAGAAAAGCTGATGACGGAGGACAAGGTGGATTTCGTGCTACCGCCCTGGAGCACCGGATTCAACCTTGCGGCCGCGCCCATCTTCGCCAAATACGGCTATCCGGACCTGGCGGTTACAGCGAATGCCAATGACGAGGAGCAGCTCGTCAAGCAATTTCCGACCCTGTTCTTCTTCCTCAATCAGCCGATCCATTTCGGCCAGGCCTTGATTGAGGTTCTCAACAAATACAAAAATTCTGGCCAGCTCAATAATAAGATCGCGATGGTCAGCGTCGGCGATCAATTCGGCGCGGAAATGTCGGCCGGGTTCGGAGCCGGACTTAAGGCATCCGGCTACGACATTGTGCTGCAGAAGAGCTATCCGCTCGGCGCAGCCGATCTCACTAACGAGATCAAGGAAGCCAAGGCTTCCGGAGCCGACACGTTCATTGCCGCCAGTTATCCGCCGGACACCTTCATGTTGACCGGCACCGCGATCACCCAGGGCTACAATCCGAAGATTTTCTACACCGCAGTCGGAACGGCCTTTGCCGAATACGGCGCCAACTTCAAGAAGAAAGCGCAGGGCGTGATGGGCATCGGCGGATGGAATCCCGCGCTGCCTGGTGCAATGGACTATTATAAGCGTCAGCTCGCCGTTACCGGCCATGCTCCGGATGGCTGGGCCAGCCCGGTCACTTACGCCAGCCTGCAAATCCTACAGCAGGCGATCGAAAAAGCCGGTACGCTCGATCGCAAAAAGGTGCTCGACACCATCGTCAACGGCGGGCCGTGGCAGACGATCTCCGGTCCGATCGACCTGAAGACCCATATCGTTGAACATCAATGGGGCGCCGGCCAATGGCAAAACGGCCAGTTCGTCGGCGTGTCGCCGACCGACATGCCGGGCGTGAAGCCGTTCATTTTCCCGAAACCGTCATGGTGACGCGCCCGTAAGCTCCGCGACATTTGCGACGGGAAGTATCGCCGGTCCGGCTTGTCCGGACCGGCTATTGCCGGATTAACGAATGCCTTTAATCGAAGTCATCCTGGGCGGCGTGATCCTGGGCGGGCTCTACGCCCTCGTCGCCATCGGCTTCAACTTGCAATTCGGCATGGCGCGCATTGTGAATCTCGCTTACGGCGAATTCCTGATGGGCGCCGCATTTGCGGCGTTCTTCATGTACACGCTGTTCAGCATCAATCCGATTGTCGGGATGCTGCTGTCGGTGCCGGTGAGTTTCGCGGCAAACTGGCTCATCTATCGCGTATTGATGCTGCCGCTGGTGCGCCGCGCCCGCACCCGCGACGACCTCGAAGGCCAGACGATCCTAGCCACGTTTGGGCTGTTGTTCGTGCTACGTGGCGCGGCCACCCTCGCTTTCACCGCCGATAACCGTTACTACAATTATCTCGGCGTGCCGTTGAACATTTTCGGCTTTACCTTCGCCGCCAATCGCGTCCTCGCTTGCGTGCTGGCCTGCATCTTCGGCGGCGCTAGTTTGATGGTTCTCAATCGCACCAGGTTCGGCACCGCGCTGCGCGCCCTCAACATCGATCCGATCGGCGCCGAGCTCGTCGGCATCGATGTCCGGGGCATGGCCGGGCTCGCTTTTGCCGGCGGCGGCGCATTAGCGGCGGCTGCCGGAACGCTGGTAAGCACGTTCCTGACCTTCAACCCCGCCATCGGCATCGAGTTCACCATGAAGGCGCTGGTCGTCGTCATCATGGGCGGCATCGGCAATATGGCCGGTTGCCTGACAGCCGGGCTTTTGCTCGGCATCGCCGAGTCGCTGTGCTCCTATTACGTCGATTCAGGCCTGACGCTCGCGGTCGCCTATGCGCTGTTCCTGATCGTCCTTGTCGTCAGGCCGCGCGGTCTGTTCGGAACGCCGTGATGGCCGCCTCCGCAGAAGACCGGCGCCGACGTCGCACTCGCACGGCTGCCGCAATCGGCGCTCTCGTGGCTCTGGTCGCGGTGCTTGCAACGGTGCCTTTGCTGACGTCGGATTATCAACTTTCGTTCATGGTCAATGTGATGTCGTACCTCGTGTTGACCATTGCCTGGGCTTTGTTCTCGGGCACCACGCGGCTTGTCTCGCTGGCGACTTCGGCATTTTTCGGGATCGGCATGTATACGGTCGCGATGTCGATCAAAATTCTGCCGCTCTACGCGTCCTTCGCGCTCGCGATCGTGGTTGGAGCCGCGGTCGCGCTCGTCGTCGGTGTCCTGACATTGCGTCTGTCCGGCATGTTTTTCGTGATTTTCAGCTTCGGCCTCTCCGAAATGATCCGCGAGCTGATGGTATGGTGGGAAATCAACCAGACCCACACAATGGGCCGCTATGTCTACGTGCCGTTCGATACTACGATGATCTACGAGCATCTGCTCGGCCTTGCCGTTGTGGTGTTTTTGGTCGGCTGGCTGCTGCGGCGCAGCCGTCTTGGTATCGCGCTGTTGGTGATCGGTGAGGACGAGACGGTGGCCCGTCAGGTCGGCATCAATGTGCCGTTCACCAAGGTGGCAATCTTTATCGTCTCTGCAATGTTCATGACGCTGACGGGCGCACTGATGGCGCCGCGATTCAGCTTTATCAATCCGAACTTTGCCTTCAATCCGCTGGTCTCGTTCGTGGTTGTCATCATGGCGCTGCTCGGCGGATTGCAGAAGCTGTGGGCGCCGGTGCTTGGTGTCATTCCGCTCATTATCCTTTCGGAACGGCTGCAGACCCAATTTCCGTTTTGGTACAGCGTGCTGCTTGGCCTCGTCTTCATGGTCATTGTCTATTTCCTGCCGCGCGGGGTGACCGGGCTGCTCGAAGACATCTGGAAGGCGCTCGGCCGCCCGCTGGCGTTGCCGCGCGGCTTCACCGGACCGCTGCTCGATGCCTGGGCCTGGTTATCGCGGCCGATTTTCCTGCCGCGTGGCCTTGCCGGTATCATCGAGGAGCGCTGGCTGAAGATCATGCCGCGGGCCAACGAGAAACGCTGAAGTTATGGCAGCGCTATTGGAAGTCGAGAATTTGCGCAAAGCCTTCGGTGGACTGGTCGCCGTCAACGATCTCTCGCTGGCAGTCGCGGCCGGCGAAGTACTGGGACTCATCGGGCCCAATGGCTCGGGCAAGACCACGCTGCTCAATTTGATCGCCGGCACGATCCGCCCCGACGCCGGTAAGATCCGCATGGCCGGCGAAGACGTGACGCGCTTAGCCAATCATCTGCGGGTGCGCCGCCGAATCAACCGCACCTTCCAGCTGGTACGCGCGCCGCCGAATATGCCGGCTATCGGCACTGTGATGGCGGCCGTGCTCTACGGCGCCGGCGAGCGGGTACGCTTCAAGGACGCGGGCTACGAGGCTGCCGGCTGGCTCGGCGAGATGAACGTGCTGACTAAGGCGGATCGCCGCTTCGATCAGCTCACCTATATCGAGCAGAAGCGGGTCGAGCTGGCGCGCGCGCTAGCGACACGGCCGCGCGTGTTGTTGCTCGACGAGTGGCTTTCGGGCTTGAGCCCGAGCGAACTGGAAGGCGGCATGTCTGTGGTGTGGAGTCTCGCCGCTCAGGGCATCGCCGTCATCCTCGTCGAGCACGTGATGACAGCGGTGCGTGCGCTTTGCCATCGCGTCATCGTCATGAACGCCGGGGCAAAGGTCGCTGAGGGTCGGCCCGACGCGGTGTTGCGCGATCCCGAAGTGATTCGTGCTTACCTCGGTGACGAGGATGCTTGAAATCGACGGCCTCAACCACTCCTATGGCCGCCATCGGGCGCTCAATGACGTCGCGATCCGCGTGCATCCGGGCGAGGTCGTGGCGATTTTGGGCGCCAAC
>JASHSE010000241.1 GCA_030036975.1 Xanthobacteraceae bacterium
GACCACCTCGTCGAGGAGCTGTTCGTCCGCTTTACCCACACGACTGCCATCGACTGGCTCCTCCCCGGCGTTGCGCCCACCGGAAAGCCCTTGGAGATCGCGTTCTGTGCAGTCGTCGGCTTCAAAGACGGCAAGATTTCGCACGAGCACATCTATTGGGACCAGGCCGGCGTGCTGGTGCAGGTGGGACTGCTTGATCCCAAGGGATTACCCGTGTCCAGCGCGGAAAGCGCTAGGAAGGTCGCAAATCCAAGCCTTCCGCCGCGACGGATGTGAATTGTCAGGAAACGGCGAGGTCGGTTTCTGGCACTTCGCGTCACCACAGCAAATCCGTCGCTTTGGCGCGAAGCGGACATGAGCAACACTCGCACAGCCGTATTGCAAGAGTCCACGACCCAGCCGAATCGCGCCGGCGTCGTCTCGGCGGCCGATGCGGGCGGCGCAAAAATGTATCGGCAGTTCAGTTCGGCTTGTAGCGGGCCATCGCGTCGCTCCAGACCTTGGTGCGGTCGTCGTCGAACACCAGCGCCGGATCCTCGGGCAACAGACGCCAGACGCCCTTGCGCAGCTCGTCGTCGAGCTGCGCGGGCGCCCAGCCGGCATAGCCGAAAGCCACCAGGCTTTGCCGTGGGCCCTTGCCGAGCCCGATGTCGCGCAGAATCTGCGAACCGCTGGATAGCGCCACGCGGCCATCGATGTCGATGGTGTTGTCGCCGTGATAGTCGACGCTGTGCAGAACGAAGCCGATTTGCGGATCGACCGGGCCGCCGAGAAAAAGACGCACGTTGCCGCTGACCCCGGTCGCGTCGGCGCCGAACGCCTGCAGGACGCTCGCGATCGGCCGCTCGCCGAGCGGGTGGTTAATGACGATGCCGAGCGCGCCGGCCTTGTTGTGCTGCGCCACCAGGATCACCGCGTGCTCGAACGGCGGCCCGCTCAATGCCGCGGTGGCGATCAACAGCTGACCCGCGACCGAGGTGGCGCCGGACACGTCCGGCGCGGTCGCCGACGGCAGCGCCGCATGCAGCACGCCCGCCGATAACAGCACGGCCGCAGCCGGCAGTCCGAAACGGACGAGGGACGACAGACGACGGAGGGTGGATGAAATTCCATGCACGGCGCACTCCTCGGCCACGCCCGACGGGTCCATCAGATATACCGTTCCCGGGTGATTGATTCGTCATTCCGGGGCCGAGCCAACGGGTCCGGCCCGAAGAGGGGCACCCCATCGCGCTTGCGCGATGGGGACCCCCGGCCGGCCCGATGACAAGCTCCGCGAGGAACCCGGAATCCATAACCCCAGCGCAGGGATTATGGATTCCGGACTCGCCGCTTCGCGGCGATCCGGAATGACGAATCGAAGCGATCATCCGGATTCCGTATTACGCCATCCATCTTCAGTCGTCCGTCCTCTGTCGTCCGGCGTCAAACAAACTGCACGGCGAGGCCGCCGAGCGCGCCGAAATCGGCGTGCAGCGTGTCGCCCTTGCGCGCGTACACGACGCGCGTGAACGAGCCGGAGAGCACCAGATGGCCGGCATTGAGCGTGACGCCGTGCTGGCCGAGCTTGTTGGCGAGCCAGGCGACGCCGTGCGCCGGATGGCCGAGCACGCCGGCGGCGACACCGGTCTCCTCGATCTCGGCATTGCGGTACATGATGCCGCCGACCCAGCGCAGGTCGACGTCGCGCGGCCCGACCGGGCGGCCGCCGACGACGATGCCGGAGGCGGCGCCGTTGTCGGCCACGGTATCGAAAATCTTGCGCGGGTCCTGCAGCCGCGCGTCGACGATCTCGATCGCCGGGACGACGTATTCGGTGGCGCTCAGCACGTCGGTCAGCCCGATGCCAGGCCCGCGCAGCGGCTTTTCCAGCACGAAGGCAAGCTCGACCTCGACCCGCGGCAGGCAGAACTTTTCGTGCGGCACCCGGGCGCCGTCGGCGATCAGCATGGTGTCGAGCAGATGGCCGTAATCGGGCTCGTCGATCTGCGAGGAGCGCTGCATCGCCTTCGAGGTGAGGCCGACCTTGAAGCCGATCAGCTTGGCGCCGGCTGCAATCTTGCGGTCGGCCACCTCGGTGGAGATGGCGTAGGCATCCTCCATGCTGATGCCGGGCCATGTTTTCGACAGCTGGACCGCCTGCCTGTGCTCTTTTTCGGCCGCAATCAGGATATCGGCGGCCTTGCTGCGATCGGCGTCGGACATCATGGCGGCGAGTTCTTTCGATCAATGACAGGCGGCGGCCAGGACGACGGTTTCGGTCGGACATTCACCGGGCGCCGGCTCCCGCCCGGACAGCGTCACCGAAGCCGGGCAATTCTCCGACGAGCGCACATCGATCGGGTCGCCGGAGCTAAAACCTTTGCCGCGGCAGGCAGTCGCCGCCGCCTGGCGGCAGTCCGGCGCGCCGTTCGGCGCCAGTTCGCAGGGCGCGCGCAATTCAAGCACGCGGGTGGCGGGAAGCCGGACGATCGCGGTCATCGCGTCCTTGGTGGCTTCGGCGGCGTTGCGCATGGCGTCCTGCGTCGCGTTCGCCGCGTCCTTGGGGTTGTCGAGCTTGCCGCGCGTCTGGTCCCACCAATGGCCGAACTC
>JASHSE010000242.1 GCA_030036975.1 Xanthobacteraceae bacterium
GACCGCGTCGCCACCCACATCCTCGCCTTCGAGGGCGACAGCCACGTCGAATGGTTCGAGGGCAATTTCGCCGATTACGAGAAGGACAAGATGCGGCGCCTCGGCACCGACACGGTCCTGCCGGAGCGCATCAAGTATAAGAAATTTTCGCGTTGATCCGGGATCAGCGCCTTGGACGTTCCTGGATTCCACTTCACGAGATCAGGATTTCGGTGCTACACTGACGCCATGGGGAAGATCGCAAAGCCTCGAGCCAGTAAGCGTTCAAAGGCTAAAGCAAGCAGCGTCATTATCGGTCTTGCGGGATTTGAGAAGATCAGCGCAATCGAAGGATTGCACCTGAGCCGTGAAATGAAGGCGACCTTTAGGGCGCTTGACCGCAAGCGCGCCACGGCGCGGGAGCGGCGCGCAGCGATCATCAAGAAATACGGCGCCACCTCGTAGCGTCGATGTACGACAGCATCGAAGATCATTACTGCTACAAGGGAACAACGGTCCTTAAGAATCGACAGAACCTCCGTACCCAGCAGGCGCTCGATCGGTTCGAATTAGCCATCACCGCGCAGCGCGCGACCGAGGCGCTCCCGCTCGGCAAACTCAACGAGACGCGCAGCATTTTCTCTGATTCGCCGCTCTACTTTACTCCTTGGCCTTGACGCGCACCTTGGTGGCGATCGGGCCGGTGTCGCCGACGTCTTCGACGTAATAGACGTCGTCGCCGCGGGAGAGCTTGTTGAAATCGCCGGACAGCAGCGCGTTGCGGTGAAAATACAGGAGCCCGCCTTCCTTGGTCAGGAGGAAGCCGTGGTCGCGTTCGGGCGCCGTCTCGGCGATTTGGCCGAGCGATTGATTTTCTGAATCGTGGTGCGGCTCCTTGGTGCGGCGCTCGCGCAGCTTCTTGAGGTCGCGCAGGCGGCGCTCGGCGATGCGGAACGCCTCGCGGATGGCGTTGTGCAGGTCCGGCCGTTGAAACTTGCGCTGCAGATGCTCGGGCTCGTGGGTGACGACGATCTCCTCGTGGCCAGGAATGCCGAGCGCGATGTGCACCACCGGCGGAATGGTGCCGTGCTGGTTGCCGGCACGCTGCTCGACGCGGACGCGGCACGAGGTCAGCCGGCCGTACAGCGTTTCCAGCTCGGCGACGCGGGCGCGGATGTCATCGTCGGCCCATTGCGCATGCTCGACGTTGTGGAAGGCAAGCTCGAGCGGTACCTGCATGGCCGTTATCTCCGCGAAACAATCGTCCGTGGAGTCAACGCGCAATCGGTGTGCCGGGTTCGCGACGACCCGTAGCCCGGATGAGCGAAGCGACATCCGGGACGGTGGTGAAGCTACACGGCTGTCCCGGGTGTCGCTTCGCTCACCCGGGCTACGTTATTACTCCGCCGCGTGCAGCATCTGCTCGTTGCGGCCGGCGCGAACCAGGCGGCCGGGCAGCGCGCCGGTGTGCTCGCCGCGCGCGTAGATTTGCGTGCCGGCCACGAAGGTCGCTTCGTAGCCGTCGACCTTCTGCACGAAGCGGCGGCCGCCGGCCGGCATGTCGTGGACGAGTTCCGGCTTTTGCACCTTCAGGCGCGCATAATCGATCAGGTTGACGTCGGCGCGCAGGCCAGGCGCAAGGCGGCCGCGGTCGGCGAGCCCGAAGAAATCCGCGGTCTCGCTGGTCTGCCGCTTGACCAGCGCCTCGACCGGCAGCTTCGGGCCCCGCGCGCGGTCGCGGCTCCAATGCGTCAGCATGAAGGTCGGCACCCCGGAATCGACGATCGAGGTGCAGTGCGCGCCGCCGTCGGAGAGGCCGAGCAGGCAGGCCGGATCGTTGAGCATTTCAAGAATCGGCGCGTGGTCGCCGGTGACGTAATTGACCACCGGGTAATAGAGATACTGGCCGTCCTTGAGGATGTAGTCGTAGGCCACTTCCTCAGGGCTGCGGCGTTCGCGCGCCGCGATGACCGCCACCGACTTTTCCGGGCCGGGCTCGTAGTCCGGCGGGTTGCCCATGGTGAAGAATCTGTCGAACGCCGTGGCGACTTCCTGGCGGAATTGCGAGAGCTTGGCGATCTCGGCTGCCGAGGACGCCTCGGCCAGAATCTGCGCCCGCACCTGCGGGTCGCGCAGGCGGCGGCGCTGTTCCTCGATCGGCAGGCTTTCGAGTTTTTTGTAGCTCGGCCGCACCGTGAACGGATTGAGCGCGGTGCCGATGCCCATCATCACGCCGATCGGCCGGCCCGCCATCTGCGCGGTGATCGGCAAGCCTTCGGCGCGCGCCTCGTGCACCGCCTTGATCAGCCGGCGCCAGCGCTGTGGATCGGTGTAGCGGTCGGTGAGCAGGAACCACACCGGGCGTCCGGTCTCGCGCGCCTGCTTGCGCATCCACCGCAACTCGAACTCCTCGTCGTCGAAATCCGAGTTCATGCCGAACGCGCCGGTGCCGGTGATGCCGAGCGCCGCGCCGATGCCGAGCAGTTCATGATCGTCGGCGTCGCGCGACGGCACCAGTTCGCCGTCCGGCGTCTTGTGCGAATCGGTGCGCGAG
>JASHSE010000243.1 GCA_030036975.1 Xanthobacteraceae bacterium
CGTCGTGCTGCGCACGCTGCCGGGATTCGATGCTTACGTGATGCCGGTGTTGGCGCGCATCGCCGCAGACGGCAATGCGGTGGGCTTGCTCAAAACCGCCCTCGCCGACGATCCGCCATGGCGCAGCACCGTCCTGGAAAACCTGCCGCGCGCGGTGGGCGACGAACGCATCCTGCTCGACCTTTTTCTGACGTTGCGCAGGAGCCCGCATCCGCCCACCGCCGCCGAGCTCGACGCTTACCTGAATTTTCTGGTCGGGCACCGCATGTATGAGCTGGCCTATTATACTTGGCTGCAGTTCTTGCGCCCCGACGAGCTTGCCGACGCAGGATTGCTCTACAACGGCGATTTCGAATCGCCGCCGTCAGGCGCCCCGTTCGATTGGCGGATCGAGCAAAGCTTTGGCGTCAGCATCGACGTGGTGGAACGCCCCGACAAGAGCGGCGACCATGCGCTGTCGCTGGCGTTCGAATCCGGGCGTGTCGAGTATCACAGCGTCAAGCAATTGCTGATGCTGACGCCCGGCCGCTACCATTTGCGCGCCCGCTACAAAGGCGAACTGGTCGGCCCGCGTGGCCTGAAATGGCGGCTGGCCTGCGCCGAAAACCCGGCGCATCCGTTCGCCGAGAGCGCGATGATCAGCGGGCGCGCGGCGGCGTGGAGCGACGTCGACCTCGATTTTGCCGTCCCCGCCGATGGCTGCCGCGCTCAATACCTTTCGCTCGATCTCGATGCGCGCATGCCGTCCGAACAATTCATCAGCGGCACGATCTGGTTCGACGATCTGCGCATCCGACGGCTGGCGAGCGCGTCCAAGTGAGTAGCGGGCGATATCTGGCGAACCCGGGCGGCAAGATGCGGCGCAGCGCTCTCTACGTGCTGGCGGCGCGAATGCGGCGGACGCGGCTCGTTGCGCTCGTCATCGACCGATGTCGTGCCCTGCCGGCGCGCGCGACGTTCTGGCTCGCGGCCGGCATGCTGTCGTTGTCCGTGCTGTTGGGCGGCGCCACGCGCAGCGGCTATCTGTCGGACGCGCTGCTGCAGCTCGCCTCGATTCCACCGCTACTGTTCGCGGCGTCGAGGCTCGCGGTGCTGGCCCGCAGCGATCCGAAGGCGTTTCGGCAAATGCGGCCCGGCTTGCTGTTTGCAGCCGCGATCGCGCTCGTACCATTGATCCAGCTCGTTCCGCTGCCGCCGGCGCTGTGGGCGCTGCTGCCCGGCCGCGCGCCGATTGTCGCCGCGTACGCGGCTGTCGGGCACAGTCCCGGATGGCTGCCGATCAGCGTGTCGCCGGACGCGACGATGTTGAGCGCGCTGGCGCTGTTGCCGCCGCTCGCCGTGTTGTTCTGCGTGATGCTGCTCGATTATCGCGAGCGTCGGCTGTTGAGCCTGTTGTTGGTCGCGCTCGCCGTCGCCAGCTCGTTCCTCGGTCTGTTGCAGATTTCGCAAGGTTCCTCGAGTCCGCTACGCTTCTTCGCCGCCAACAATGCCTCGGAGGCCGTCGGATTCTTCGCCAACAAAAACCATCTCGCCGCTCTGCTCTATGCGGCCTTGGCGTTCGCCGCGGTTTTCGCGCTCGAGGTCGGTTCGAGGATCCGGCTGGGGCGCAACCGCGCTTGGCTCGAGGCCGGCCGTCTGCTGCCGGTCACGCTGAGCCTGCTCGTTATCGTGGTTCTGATCGTGGCCGAAGCCGTGGCGCACTCGCGCGCCGGCATGACGCTGACCA
Organism: Xanthobacteraceae bacterium; assembly: GCA_030036975.1. Lineage (GTDB taxonomy): Bacteria > Pseudomonadota > Alphaproteobacteria > Rhizobiales > Xanthobacteraceae > BOG-931. The sequence continues at coordinate 1,727 of JASHSE010000243.1, forward strand.
TGGCCTGCCTTGCCGGCATCTGTGCGCTCGCGCTCGCCGACCGCCGGCGCGCGCTCAAGCGAAGCCCAGCGGGCCTGATCCTTGTCGCGGTGGCGATCGCCATGGTTCTGGTGCTGCAGTTCGGCCTTTACCGCATCCTGCAGACGTTTGCCGCCGATCCGTTTGACGACTCGCGATTTTTGTTTCTGCGCAACACTGTTGCCGCAGCCAAGACCTATATGCCATTCGGCGCCGGCATGGGCACTTTCGTTCCGGTCTATGCGATGTTCGAAAAACCGGCGGACGTTTTCCCACAATACATCAACCATGCGCACAACGACTTCATCGAGCTATGGCTCGAATCGGGAGTGCTTGGCATCGGCCTGCTCGGCGCGTTCCTGACCTGGTTTGTGGTGCGGGCGGCGAAAATCTGGCGTGGTTCGGCGCTCGCCGGCGGCGATTTCGATCGCTTGCTGGCGCGCGCTGCGACGTTAGTCGTCGCGTTGCTGCTGGCCCATTCGTTGCTTGATTATCCGCTGCGCACCGCTGCAATCATGGCGGTTGTTGCCGTCGCCTGCGGCTTCATGCTGGAGCCGGTGCAGGTCGCGGCGCGTGAGGCGGTGCGGCCGCGGCCGGCGGAGCGCGCGGCGGGCGCGCCGCAACTGCCCGCAACTACCGCCGCTTTGCCTTGGCCATCGCCGACCACGACAGTCGTGCCGCCGTCGCCGCCCAAGCCGAGCAGGCGCTGGGGCGAAGGCGTAGAGTGGCCTGCGGCGTGGCGCAAGCCGAGCGCGGCATCGAGCGGCAAGAAGCCTAGTCCGCAGGACAAGCCGGACACGAAATGAACCGGGGCGCCGAAAAGCTCCATCCAAGAGAGCGCAAGGTATTGATTAGCCTTGAATAATTGCAGAACGCCGACCCTTGCACAGGACCGACCACAAGGGGTAAACCACCTGCAGGGTGTACGGGTGACGACCGCGGGTTTTCACCCGTGGTGCGGTAGCTTGGAGCCGTGCGCCACCGCCCCGCCGTCCCGATTGCTGCAGAGTATGACCGACATCACATCGCGGGCGTTTTCCGCCAAGGCGCCTGGATTCGATCGGCCGATTCAGCATCCACGCGATGACGAGGAGCGCCGGCGCTGGCAGGCCGCCAACCGCGACTGGTGGGAAGCCGCGCCGATGCGCTACGACTGGCGCGACAAGTTGGACGCGGCGCCCGGCAGCGCCGCTTACTTCGCCGAGATCGACCGGCGCTTTCTCTCTTCGGTCCGGCAATTCATGCCGTGGTGCACGCTGCCGTTCGACGCGGTGATTCCATTTGACCGGCTTGCCGGCAAGGACGTCCTGGAAATCGGCGTCGGCCACGGCACGCATGCCCAATTGCTGGCGCCGCGCGCGCGTTCGTTCGTCGGCATCGATCTGACCACCACTGCGACGGCGATGACCAGAAAGCGCTTCGCCTTGTCCGGGGTGACAGGGTCGATCGTGCAGATGGACGCCGAGCGCATGGCGTTCCGCGACGGCAGCTTCGATTACGTCTGGAGCTGGGGCGTGGTCCATCAATCGGCCGACACGCGGCGCGTCTTGGCCGAGATCAATCGCGTGCTGCGGCCCGGCGGCACATGCACCGTCATGATCTATTATCGGTCGTGGTGGAACTATCATGTCTGCGGTTTCTTGCGCTGGCTGTTCCTCGGCCGCGGCCGAATCTGGCGGAGCGTGCATCATGCCAGCCAGAGCGGCACCGACGGCGCGATTGCGCGTTATTACAAGCCGGGGGAGTGGCGCGCCGAGACCAAAGATTTTCTGGCGGTGCAATCGATCCGGCTGTACGGCATGAAAAGCGATCTGGTACCGCTGCCGCACGGCCGATTGAAGCAAGGCATAATGCGCGCGATTCCGGATATCGTCGCGCGGCTGCTGACTAGGCACTTGCGCATGGGCTCGTTTCTCGTCGCCACCATGGCGAAGCCGGCGGCACGATGAAATAAGTCGTCCGGGGCTTATTAGGCTGCGCCACGCACTATGTGCGGCATCGCCGGCATCTACGCCTACCATTCCGCCGCCAATCCGCTCGACGCGGCCGAGCTGCGCGCCATGCGCGATCATATGGCGGCGCGCGGCCCGGACGGCTCCGGCGAATGGCTGTCCGCCGACCGCCGCGTCGGCTTCGGCCACCGCCGGCTCGCGATCATCGATTTATCCGCGCGGGCGGCGCAGCCGATGGCGAGCCCGGACGCCAACGCGGTGATCGCGTTCAACGGTGAGATCTACAATTACAAAACTCTGCGCGCCGGCCTGGAAGCGAAGGGCAGGGCGCTTCGCACACAGTCGGACACCGAGGTTCTGCTGCACCTTTATGCGCTCAAGGGTGCGGCGATGGTGCACGACCTGCGCGGCATGTTCGCCCTCGCGCTGTGGGATGCCGCACGGCAGGGCCTGTTGCTCGCGCGCGATCCCTACGGCGTGAAGCCGCTTTATTATGCCGACGACGGCTGGACCTTGCGCTTTGCCTCGCAGGTCAAGGCGCTCGTTGCCGGCGGCCGCGTCGGTCTCGACCCGGACCCGGCCGGCTGGGCCGGCTTCTTTCTGTTCGGCAGCGTGCCTGAGCCCTACACCGTCCACCGCGCCGTTCGCGCCGTCGAGGCCGGGACCACGTTGTGGATCGATCGCTGCGGTCCGGGGCGGCCGAGGCGTTATTTTGCGGTGTCGCGCTCGTTTGCCGCGGCGCCAAAAAGATCGGCGCGCATTCCGGCTGCGGACGCACGCGAGCGCATCCGTGTCGCGCTCCTCGATAGCGTGCGCCATCATCTGGTCGCCGATGTTCCGGTCGGCCTGTTTCTGTCCTCTGGCGTTGATTCCGCGACGCTGCTCGGCCTGATGCGTGATGCCGGCCAGCGCGACGTCGAGGCCATCACGCTGCGCTATGACGAATTTCACGGCCGAGGCGACGATGAGGCGCCGCTCGCCGCGCTCACGGCGCGGCACTACGGCGCCCGGCACACGACCCGCACCGT
>JASHSE010000244.1 GCA_030036975.1 Xanthobacteraceae bacterium
CCCGGACCGATGCCGACCTTGATGGCGTCGGCGCCGGCATCGATCAGCGCCCTGGCGCCGCCGCCGGTGGCGACGTTGCCGGCCACGACCTGGACGGCGTTCGACTGCCGCTTGATGCGGCTCACAGCTTCCAGCACCCGGCTGGAATGGCCGTGCGCGGTGTCGACGACCACGACATCGACGCCGGCATCGATCAGCGTTTCGCTGCGCGCATAGCCGGTGTCGCCGACGCTGGTAGCGGCGGCGACCCGCAGCCGGCCCTGCTCGTCCTTGCAGGCGTTCGGATGCGCCACCGCCTTCTCGATGTCCTTCACCGTGATCAGCCCGACGCAGCGATAATCGGCGTCGACGACCAGAAGCTTCTCGATGCGGTGCTGATGCAAGAGGCGCTTGGCCTCGGCCTGGCCGACGCCCTCGCGCACCGTGATCAAGCGCTCCTTCGTCATCAGCTCCGAGATTTTTTGCGACGTGTCGGTGGCGAAACGGACGTCGCGATTGGTGAGGATGCCGACGAGCTTGCCGGCACGGCCGCCGCCGCCGCCTTCGACCACCGGAATGCCGGAAATGCGGTGCTCCTGCATCAGCGCCAGCGCGTCCGCCAAGGTCGCGTCCGGACCAATCGTCACGGGGTTCACCACCATGCCGGATTCGTACTTTTTGACTTGGCGCACCTGGGCGGCCTGCACGGCAGGATCGAGATTGCGATGAATGACGCCGATGCCGCCGGCCTGCGCCATAGCAATCGCCATGTGCGCCTCAGTCACCGTATCCATGGCGGAAGCGACGATCGGGATATTGAGCGGGATGGTACGGGTGATACGCGAGCGAATATCAACGTCCGAGGGCAGGATCTCGGACAGGCCGGGCTTCAACAGCACGTCATCGAAGGTGTATGCTTCGGCGGCTATGTCTTTCGCACTCACTGCCATTGCCAACTCCGCATGGCCCGGAAAATAGCGGGGCGGCCAATTGGGGTGAAGTTCCCCGAGGCGAACCTTGCGTTGTTCGCCGACTCAAGCTGGCCCGCTTTTGGGTTGGCGGCGGTCGATAGCATGCCTTGGCGGCCATGAATAGAGCTATTCCGGCAAGTGTGGAGAATCGCGTGACGACAGGCATCAACCGCCGGCAATTTGGCCGCGGCGCGCTGGCCGCGAGCACCGCCCTGGCGACGGCTGGCCGGGCGCTGCCGGCGGCCGCTGCACCGGTGAAAATCCGCGTCGGCTGGGTGGTGGCGCCGGCCTCCTCGACGCCGCTGGTGTTGGCGAAGAAGGACATTCTCAAGCACTTCGGCCAGTCCTACGTGGACCTCAGTATGGTTGCCGAAACGGCAAAGCGGCCAGGTTAAGAATTCGGGGGCGCAGAATAGACCATCGATGCAAGACGTAGCTTCGCCGTCCAGGCCCCTGCCCTATCGACGTTGTCTTTGGCTCGCACTCGCGGCCGTTTTCCTCATCGGCCGTGCCGGCTACGCCCAAGACGGCAACGATCAACGGCGCTGTACCGGCGAATGGCGCGCCACCGCCGAGGAGCGCATCGCCTCCTGCACCGCACTGATCGATTCGGGGCGCTATCAAGGGACCAACCTCGCCACGCTCTACAACAATCGCGGCGTGGCGCTGCGCGCACAGGGCAACCTCACCGGCGCCCTGCAGGATTTCGCTCGCGCCATCAGTGGCGATCCAAAGTCGCCGCGCGCACTCGCCAACCGCGCCGGCGCCTTATTGGCCGAGCGCGACTTCGATGGCGCGATCGCGGATTTGAATCGGGCCGTCCAGCTCGACCCGACGGACGCGACCACGTTCATGACGCGCGGCAACGCCTATGACGAGAAGGGCGATCCGACGGACGCCATTACCGATTACAATGAGGCGATCCGGCTGTCGCCCAATTACGCCGCGGCTTATTTCAATCGCGGTCTCGCCCGCCGCCGCACCGGCGCGCTCGATCTCGCCATCGCCGATTACGGCCAGGCGATCCGGCTCGATCCGAAAAATGCCGCCGCCTTCAACAATCGTGGCATCGCCTTCTTCGACAAGGGCGATTTCGACCGCGCCATCGCCGATTACAACCAGGCGATCCGGCTTCAGCCCGACTTCGCCGCCGCGTACAACAACCGCGGTGACGCCTGGCGCGGCAAGGGCGACCTTGCTCGCGCCGACGCTGATTTCGACCACGCCATAAAACTGTCGCCGCAATTTGCGCTGGCCTATGACAATCGCGGCCTGGTCGCCTATCAGCAGCGCAATTACGACCACGCGATCGCGGATTTCACCGCCGCGATCGGCTTCGACGGCGAGAATGCGCAGTTCTACCGCAACCGCGCCAATGCCTACGACGATGCGGGCAAGAGCGATGCGGCGATGGCCGATTACGATATGGCCGTGCATCTCAGTCCGGCCGACGCCACGGTCTTTTACGATCGCGGCGTTGCGCTGCGGCGCAGCGACAATTTCGACCGCGCCGTCGCCGACCTGAGCAAGGCCATCCAGCTCGATCCGCTTTTTGTCGTCGCCTATAACGAGCGCGGCTATGCGTATTATCGGCAGCGCGATCTCGATCGCGCCATCGCCGATTACGGGGCGGCGATCAAGCTCAATCCGCGGTTCGCCGTCGCCTACGACAACCGCGGCAATGCGTTGGACGATAAAGGTCAAACAGACCGCGCCATCGCCGACTACAACTCCGCGCTTGCCATCGATCCCGATTATGCCGCAGCCTATTACAATCGCGGCCTGGCGTGGCGCCGCAAGGGCGAGCTCGACCGCGCCATCGCCGATTACGACCAGGCGATCCGGCTGCATCCAACCGCTGCGGCCTACAACAATCGCGGCAGCGCGCTGTTGGCCAAAGGCGAACCGACGCTGGCTCTCGCCGATCTGAACCACGCGATCAAGCTCGATCCGCGCGCGACCGACCCTTACATCAACCGCGGCAACGCCAAGCGCGAGCAGCTCGATCTTGCCGGCGCCATTGCCGACTACAGCCAGGCGATCACACTGTCGCCGCAAGCCGCGCTCGCCTACTACAATCGCGCCTGGGCGCACTATCTGGCCGGCGACAATTCCGACGCTGTCGCCGATGTCGACACCGCCATCAAGCTTGACCCACGCTCCGCCAGCTCTTATTCGACGCGCGGCCTGATCCGCGAGCGGCTCGGCGACTCACAAGGTGCCGTCGCCGATTTCCGCCAGGCGCTTAAGCTCGATCCCACTTTTCGCCAGCCAGCCGAGGGTCTCAAGCGGCTTCTACCCGGCTCCGCCAAGAGCGACTAAGAACAACGAGCCGAATAGATAGCCGATGCAGTCTAACCCCAACAGCCGGGCCGCACCGCTCATTGTCGCCGTGTCGCTGTTCATGGAAAGCATGGACTCGACCGTCATCTCGACGTCGCTGCCGGCGATCGCGCGCGACATCGGCACCAATCCGCTGGCGCTGAAGCTTGCCATCACCTCCTACCTGCTCTCGCTCGCCATCTTCATTCCGGCGAGCGGCTGGACCGCGGACCGCTTCGGCGCGCGCAACGTGTTCCGCCTCGCCATCGGCGTGTTCGTGCTCGGCTCGATCGGCTGCGCGCTGTCGCACTCCATCGCCCAATTCGTCGCCGCGCGCATCTTCCAGGGCATCGGCGGCGCGATGATGACGCCGGTCGGTCGCCTCATCGTGGTGCGCTCGATCGACAAGGAAGCCTTGCTCAATGCCATGTCGCTGTTGACCATTCCGGCGCTGATCGGGCCGATCTGCGGGCCGCCGCTCGGCGGCTTCATCACGACCTATGCGTCGTGGCACTGGATCTTCATCATCAACGTGCCGATCGGGCTCCTTGGCATCGCGCTGGCGACGCACTTCATCCCGGACGTCCGCACCGAATACCCCTACCCGTTCGATCTGTTCGGCTTCATCCTGTCCGGGCTGGGGATCGGCGGGCTGGCATTCGGACTCTCCGTGCTGGGACTTGAGTTTCTGCCGGACTGGGCTGTCGCCGCGCTGCTCGGCGTCGGCGCCGTCTGCTCGCTCGTCTATGTGTTTTACGCGCGCCGCGCCACCGCGCCGATTCTCGATCTGAGACTCCTCGACCTGCCGACGTTCCGCGCCAGCCTTTTCGGCGGCTTCATGTTCCGGCTCGGCATCGGCGCCATGCCGTTTCTGCTGCCGCTTCTCTTACAGCTCGGCTTTCATCTGACGCCGTTCCAATCCGGCCTCATCACATTCACCGGCGCCGTCGGCTCGATGTTCATGAAGGCCGCCGCGGTGACTGTGCTCAAGCGGCTCGGTTACCGCAACGTGCTCCTGTACAACAGCTTCATCAGCGCGGCGTTTCTCGCCGCCTGCGCCGCTTTCGCGCCGGGCATCCCGTTCGCGGTGATGATCGCCGTGCTTTTGGTCGGCGGCTTCTTCCGCTCGCTGCAATTCACCAGCATCAACACGCTCGCCTATGCCGAGATCGAACCGCCGCTGATGAGCCGCGCCACCTCGATGGTCGCCGCCGCGCAGCAGCTTTCGCTGTCATCGGGGGTGGCGGTCGGCGCGCTGGTTGTCGAATTCGTACTGCGGCTCAAGCAAGGCGCCACCATAAGCGCCGCCGAATTTCCCCCCGCATTCCTCGTGGTCGCCGCCCTCTCCGCCACCGCCGCACTGATCTTCGTGCGGCTGTCGCCCGACGCCGGCGCGCAGTTGTCGGGACGGAGAGCGGTTGCCGGGCGCGGCGCGTAAGCGTTAGGGGCAGCGTCATGGTCGGCAGCGCGATTAGAGGGTATGGCTGGTCTATGCTTCCGCGCTAACGTCCGCCGCGATATCCGCGCGCCAGCAAATAAAGCTCCGCCGAATC
>JASHSE010000245.1 GCA_030036975.1 Xanthobacteraceae bacterium
GCGCCGCTGAAAGGCTGAACTGCCGCGGCCTTTGCTCGTGGCGATGACAAAAATTTGTCCGCAGTCAGACATGCCCGCGCACAATAGTGACAACGAGGGTGCCGGGAAAGGATTGTCTGACGCAGCGGCGTTCCACCGCCTTCATCGCCCCTCGCTGTGGGAGGCCCACGCCACAGCGTTGGCCGAGACGCCGTCGGCGATCCGCACGACGACGCTGTCAGTGGCGCCGGTGCTGTCGATCACCGTCACCCGCGAAAAGCCGGGGCCGTCCGGCGTGAAAAACGCGCTGCCGCGTTGCTGCGGCACATCCGGAACGCCGTTGATGAAAATTGTCACCGGCGCGACGCCGCCAGTTATTTTGAGCGGCACCGGATCGGGCCTGCCGTCGGTGGTCGCCAGGTCGAGCAGCGCGCCGTTGGGCGGAAACAGAATGTGCGGCGCGGTTTGCGACACGCCCCCGGCAAGCGCAGCAGGCCGGAAGCGCCGCAGCGGCGGCGGCAGCTTGGCATTTGACGTCATAAGCACGCCGGCCGGAGGCCGCGCCAGCGGCGTGGACGGCCCAAGCCGGGCAAAGGCGTCGAACAGAATCGGCGCCGCCGCGTCGCGGCCGACCAGGCCCGGCACCGGCGCGCCGTCCGGCCGCCCGACCCAAACGCCGATCGTGTGCTTACCGTCGAAGCCCACTGACCATGCGTCGCGATAGCCGTAGCTGGTCCCGGTCTTGAACGCGATGCACCCGGGCACGCCATTCTCGGGCGGCGGCGAGTCGCGCAGGACATCGCTTACGTACCAGGCGGCGACCGCGCTCATCAGCCGACGCGCCTGCGGGGTTGGCTTATCCAAACGCTCGCGTAGCGGCAACACAGTGCCCAGCCGCGCGATGCCTGAGTACAGCATCACCAGATCGGACAGTTTCGTGCCGACGCCGCCGAGGCCGACGGCAAGTCCCGGCGCTTGCCCTTCGGGCAAGACCAGCGCGGCGCCGGCCTGGGCGAGCCGCGCGGTCAGCCGGCTTGCGCCGACGCGATCGAGCACCGCGATCGCCGGCATGTTGAGCGATTGCTGCAAAGCCTGCGCGACCGTCACGGTGCCCTGGAAGGTAAAATTGAAATCGCGCGGCGCATAGCCGCCGTAGCGCTCGGGCCGGTCGTCGATCAATGTCTGCGGATGAATGAAGCCGTCCTCGAAGCCGAGCCCGTAGATGAAAGGCTTGAGCGTCGAACCCGGCGAGCGTAGCGCCTGGGTCATGTCGACCTGGCCGGCACGCCGTTCGTCGAAATAAGCCGGCGAGCCGACGCGGGCCAAAACTTCGCCGGTGGCGTTATCCACGACCATGACCGCCAGCGAAATATCCGGGCCGAGCGTTTGCGCGAGGTTTTGAGCGCGCTCGCGCGCGAGCTCTTCCAGGTTTTTTTGCAGGTCGGCGTCGATGGTCAGCCGGATTTCGTGGACGGCCGGCGTTTCGGCAATGGCGCGATCGGCGGCATGCGGCGCCACGAGCGGCATCGGCCGCCGTGCCGTCGGCACCGGCTCGGCCTTGGCGCGTGCGATCTCGTCGGCTGGCACCGTGCCGGTGGCGGCGAAGCGATCAAGCACGCGGTTGCGGGCAATGCGCGCCGCCTCAGGCGCGCGGTCGGGGCGGCGCAGCTCCGGCGCCTGCGGCAACGCCACCAGCAGCGCCGCCTGGCCGAGCGTCAAGTATCGCGGCTCCTTGCCGAAATAGGCGAGCGCGGCGGCGCGGATGCCCTCGATGTTGCCGCCGTATGGCGCAAGCTCGAGATAAAGCGAAAGGATCTGGTCCTTCGACAGTGCACGCTCGAGTTCGATGGCGCGGACCATCTGGCGAAGCTTTGCCGCCAGGGTGCGGCTGCTTCGCGGCTCCAACAGCCGCGCCACCTGCATGGTGAGCGTCGAGCCGCCTGACCGAATACGCCCGCTGGTGACGAATTGGCCCACTGCCCGCATCATCGCCAGCGGATCGACGCCGTGGTGGCTGCGAAAGCGCTTGTCCTCGTAGGCGAACAGCACGTCGAAAAAACGTGGATCGACGTCGGCGACCCGCGCCGGCAGCCGCCAGCGGCCGTCGCTCGTCGCATAGGCGCGCAGCAGCCGGCCATCGCGGTCGAGCACGGTTGCGGAAAACCGCAAATCCTTGCCGAGCGGCACTGGCCCGAGCGAAGCGATCCACCAGGCGGAGCCGAACAGAGCCACGATGCCGATGCATAGGGCAACGCTGATAAAAGCGCAGCGCACGCACCACGTCCGCCGGCCCGCCGCGAGGACGGAGGCATCATTCGTCGTTGCGTGCTGCTCGCTCACCGGCTTACTTGCCCGCCACCACCTCGACGCTGCCGCTGTCGCTGCGGCCGAACCGGTCGGGGCGGTACATGTCTTCGACGCTCGCCTGCGGGCGCACATATTTGCCGAGCGCGACGGCACGCACCACGTAGGCGACGGTGAACACCGCCGGGTCGCCGCTCTTGCGCTCGAACGCCGCGGTGAAACGGTCATCGCGGAATTCGGTATTGACCGGCTCCGCGGCGTCGGTGATCCACGGCAGCGTGCCGGTATCGCCCGACGAGACCAGATGCGGATTGTCGATCTCGAATCCGGCCGGCAGATAATCGGCGACGATGATCCGGCCGAATTGCGGCTGCGCCTCGGTGACTTTCAGCACCACGACGAGCCGCGTGTTCTGCTTGACCTGCGTCGCATCGGCCGGGACGCCGTCCATGGTGTAGGTCTGGCGCTCGATCTTGAAACCGTGCTCGGTCGCGGGCTCAGGCGTGAGCGGCGCGCCGGTGACGGTGACCACGGCCTTGACCGCATCGGCGCCGGTGTTGGTGACGCGCAGCGGTTCGTTGAGCGCTGCGGCAGCGATGGTGTGGTACAGCGGCCGGGTGACGGTTTCGCCGCCGACGGTGAGCGAGATTTTGCCGGCGTCTTTGGCCAGTGCGCCGGCGGCGAGCAACAGCCAGGCATCTTCCTGCGTCGAGGTCGGACGTAGCGCGGCGCGCGCGGCGTCGACGCGCTGCACGGCCGCCTGCACCGTCGCCGCCGCGGCGCCGCCTTCGGCGGCGAGCGTGAGCAGCGCCGCGGCATCGCGCAAGGTCGAGCCATAATCTTGCCGGCCGTTGTCGAACTCATCCGAAGAACCCGGCGGCGGCGTCAGCGCGGCGAGCGCCGCCGCATAAACCCGGTCGGCGCGCGTGCGATCCCCAGTCAACGCCAAAGCCGCGGCGATCTGCGCCTTGGCGATCGGCGTCGCCACCGCATCGAGCTTGGCGTCGGCGAGGTAGCGCAAATCGCCGATCGGCGCCAAACCGTTGCGCGCCAGCACGTAGAGCGCGTAGGCGAGATCGGCACCGCCGTTCTTGCTCGGATCGTTGCTGGTCGCGACCGCATTGCGCAGCCGATCCAGCGCCAGCTTGAACGCCACGTCCGGCACCGCGAATTTGTGCTCGCGGGCGCGCGTCAGAAAATCGGTGACGTAGGAGTCGAGCCACAGATCGTCGCCGCCGACGCCCCACAGGCCGAACGAGCCGGTGGAATCCTGGCGCGTCAGCAGCGCCGCGATGGCGTCGCGGATGCGCTGCTCGGTCTTTGGGTCGAACGCCACATGGGCCTGGCCCGTCAGCTCGCTGAGATAGAGCAGTGGCAAAGCCCGGCTCGTGATCTGCTCGGAACAGCGGTATGGATAGCGATCAAGCGCGGTGAGCAGGCTCGCTGCGTCGAGCGCGGTCGAGTTGCCGGCCGAGATCGACACGCTGCCGGTGCCGGGCACAAGATCGGCAAACATGTCGCGCGAGAGCGTGACGCTTTCACCTTGCG
>JASHSE010000246.1 GCA_030036975.1 Xanthobacteraceae bacterium
ACGCCGGGCGTATCGCGCCGCCGCCGGTGGTGCTTGCTTGTGCGGCTCCGTTCTGCTTAAACGTCTAATCAACTTAAACGTTTAATCAACTTAAAGGGGAGAGGAGCCATGTCGAGGGACCGCTCTAGCTATTCGGCTTTGTTGGCGAGTTTTGCTTTTGCGGTGGGAGCGTTCGCTTTATCCGGACCGGCATCGGCGCAGCAGGATCCGGGCGTGCGCGGTGGTCCCCCAGGGGCCGGCGGCCCGCTTCCTAATCTTATCACATGCGGAGTCAATCCCGGCTGCGGACAAGCTTTTTTTACCGCGGCCCAGGTATTTTTCACGTCGGTTTTTTCCGTAACCGGCGGCATCGACGATGGCGCGGCGCTTGGCGTGACAAACGGCGGACCAGGGTTAGGCCCGCGATTCAATCTCAACCAATGTGCCGGCTGTCATGCGCAGCCCGCCGCCGGTGGCACAAGCCCGAGGGTCAATCCCCAGGTAGCGATCGCTACCCTGCATGGTGCCAACAATGTCGTGCCTCCGTTTATTACCAAAAATGGGCCTGTCCGCGAAGCGCGCTTCGTGCTCAACCCGGATGGCACGCCCGATGGCCAGGTGCACGAACTGTATGTGATAAGCGGGCGCTCGGACGCGCCCGGTTGCGATATCGAACAGGAGGACTTCCCCGCCGCGATCGCCGCAAACAATGTCATTTACCGCATCCCCACGCCCACTTTCGGCCTTGGATTGGTCGAGGGCATCTCCGATCTCAACCTTGTCACGGCTTTCAATTCAAATCAGGCGCTGAAATCGCAGTTAGGCGTCTCCGGACATTTCAATATCAATCCCGATGACGGCACGATCACCCGATTTGGCTGGAAGGCGCAGGAGAAGTCTTTGCTGATGTTTTCGGGCCAGGCTTACCTCGTCGAGATGGGTGTGACCAACGAGCTGTTTCCCAACAAGCGTGACAATGAAACGACCCCGAGCTGCCAGTTCAACGTGCTGCCGGAAGACATGACTATTTTCGGGACGCAGGACCCGGTTTCGCCTCCCACCGGAAGCACCGCGTCCGATTTCTCGACCGGCATTGTCAACTTTTCCACCTTCATGCGTCTCAGCGCTCCGCCGACGCCGGTAACGTCGGCGTCGGCCTCGGCGGTCCGCGGCAGCGTGGTCTTCAATAACATCGGTTGTCAGGCCTGCCACGTGACGCAACAACAGACAGCGGTCAACGGGCTCGCCTTCCTCAACAGCAGCAGCAACTGCCCGCCGACGCCGGCAGGATCGTCGGCAAGCTGCGAGGTGACCTTGAACCCGTACAGCGATTTTGCAGTCCACAACATGGGATACGGATTGGCCGACCGCGTTACCCAGGGCGTTGCCAATGGGCAGGAGTTTCGTTCCGCTCCTTTATGGGGGATCGGGCAGCGCATCTTCTTCCTGCATGACGGCCGCACGACCGACTTGGTCCAAGCCATCCTCGACCACGCGAGTCCGCAATCGGAAGCCAATGCGGTGATAAACAATTACAATCTCCTGCCGCCGCAATCCAAGCAGGATCTGCTGGACTTTTTGCGCTCGCTCTGATTATCGCAGCCGGCGCATGCGCAAGCTCTGGCATCTCGCTGCCTGCGTGTGCCTGGCCAGCGCAGTGGTGTGGCGGAGTAGTGCCGCCACCATACCGCTGGCAAATCCCGATGACGGCGCGGTTGTAGACGGCGTATTCAAAAGCGAATATTTCAATTTGTCGTATCCCCTGCCGCTCGGCTGGATCGCGGGACTGGCCGGACCCAGCCCTTCGGTGTCCGGCTATTATGTGCTCGGCAGCTTTGTCCCCGCAGGCGAACTGACCGGGACCATATTGATAGCGGCACAAGATATCTTCTTTGCCGCCAAGCCGATCGACGATGTGATGGCGATGACCGACGAGTTCGGCCGCGCCATGGCAACGGTCGACGGCATGAAAATCGATCGGCCGCCAAAGGAAGTGCAGATTGCCGGCCGCCGCTTCGGCCGGGTCGACTTCAGCGGCGTCGGGCTGTTTCGCAGCACATTGACCACCAAGATCCGGTGTCACTTTGTCAGCTTCAACCTGACCGCCGGAAGTCCCGCGTTGCTTTCGACACTTGCACTCAGCTTGAACAAGCTTGGCCCGGCAGACGACGAGGAGACCGCACGGGTCGATCCAGTGTGCATCGGCGGCTACGCGGACGCCGAGCATCTGCTGCGCAAAGTCGATCCGGCCGCGGTTGTCCCGACCTTTGTTCCGATCCCGGTTCGCATCGTCGTTGGCGGCGATGGCAGCGTCGAACATGTGCATGTTATTCGGGCTACGAGCGGGCAGCGCGACAGCATCGAAAAGGCACTGGAGCAGTGGAAATTGAAACCCCCTGAGATTGACGGCCGCAGGACCGAAATCGAGACCGGGTTGGTCATTAAGTTTACGCCGACCGGCGCGGTACATTATCTACCGGGCAATCGAACCCCGCCGGAAGCAGAGAGCGAATAAGGCGGCACCCCAAATCCAATGAGATTAAAACAGGCTTGCGCCGGGGCGTGCGCGGCGCCCTGTAGCCGACGATGTTGCCTCTTCATCCGCCGCCGCGACTATTGCGAGGCGCTCGCCTCGCCGCCGCAGCCGGATCACTTCCCAGTGAACACATGTCATAGGGGCCAGTGCCAAATCGGTGCCCAGGCAATTGCACCCCTCAGACGAACTCGTTGACTTATTTGGTGGAGCCAGGGGGAGTCGAACCCCCGACCTCTTGAATGCCATTCAAGCGCTCTCCCAACTGAGCTATGGCCCCTTCAGGGATCAGTAATCAGGCATCTGTAATCAGGCATCAGGAAGCGGAGATCAGTTGACAGAAACGGCATGTTAGCAGGACGCTCGCGTTCGTCTTCCTGACCCCTGGCGACTGATTCCTGATCCCTGGCAACTGATTCCTGACACCTGATATCAGCTTTCCTCCTCGTTCTCGATGTCGCCGCCGATGATGTCGGTGACGTCGGCGTCCTCTTCTTCCTGCTCCTCGATGAAGCTGGCGTCGTCGAGGCTCTCGTCAATTTCCACTTCTTCCTCGATCTCGGCCTCGGCCGGCTCGGCTGGTTTCTTGGCGGCGCCGCCCTGCGCCTCGGCGTCGGCTTCTTCGAGCGAGACGAATTCCGCCTCGGCGGGCTCGGGCGTCGCGACCTCTTCGGCCGGCGCGGTGCGGGCGGCGGCCGGCGCCGGTTCGGGACGCGCACGCACAACGGCCGCGTCCACCGGCACGACCTTGCCCGTGTAGGGCGAGATCACCGGGTCCTTGTTGAGGTCGTAAAATTTACGCCCGGTGTCCGGGCAGATGCGCTTGGTGCCAAGTTCGGATTTGGCCATGAGGATGCACCTTAAATGCGGCAATGTCCGATTTGAGGGTTTCACTTGGCTAGTCGGGGTGGCGCTGTCAATAGCGGAATGGCGCAGCCGCGGCCGGAACGAGGGGGGCCGAGCGGCTCGCTGTTTATCGCGTTCGGCGCGCCGGTCGTGGGCAAAACGGTTGCCGTGCCAGATGACGCCGTGCGCCGCCGCGTGATAGAGCGCCGCTTCGGAGCACATCATGCACGGGATCCGGCCTTGTCCACTGACCGCGCGGCGCAATGGGCCGCTGCGCGGTCGCGCGCGGGTGCCGGGCGACAAATCGATCTCGATCCGAGCCTTGATCCTTGGCGCGCTCACCGTCGGCGAGACCGCCATCGCCGGCTTGTTGGAAGGCGAGGACGTGCTCAACACCGCGCAGACGCTCCGCGCGCTGGGTGCGGCAGTGCAGCAATGCGGCGGCCGGCAATGGCGAATCCGCGGCGTCGGCGTCGGCGGCTTTGCGGCGCCCGCGGCGCCGCTCGATTTCGGCAATTCCGGCACCGGCTGCCGGCTGATGCTGGGCGCGGTCGGCGGTTGTCCGGTCACGGCGGAATTCGACGGCGATGCCTCGTTGCGCAAGCGGCCGATGCGCCGCGTGCTCGATCCACTGGAACGGATCGGGGCGCGCACGCTCAATTCTGCCGACGGCCGGCTGCCGCTGACGCTCGTCGGCGCCCGCGACCCGCTGCCGATCGTGTTCGAGCCGCAGGTCGCGTCGGCGCAGCTCAAATCGGCCGTGCTGCTGGCCGGCCTCAACGCGCCCGGCGAGACCGTCGTCATCGAACGCGAAGCAACGCGCGACCACACCGAAAAAATGCTGACGCATTTTGGCGCGCAAGTCCGGATCGAGGCGGCGGGCGCGTCGGGCGTGAACGGCCGCCGCATCACGCTTACCGGCCAGCCGGAGCTGGCCCCAGCCCCGATCGTGGTGCCGGCCGATCCGTCCTCGGCGGCGTTCCCGCTGGTTGCGGCGCTGCTCACGCCCGCGTCCGAAGTGGTCCTCGAAGGCGTGATGCTCAACCCGCTGCGCACCGGGCTGTTGACCACGCTCAAGGAGATGGGCGCCGCGATCGAGGAGGTGCAGCGGCGAACCGAAGGCGGCGAGGAGGTTGCGGATCTTTTGGTGCACGCCTCGGCACTGCGCAGCGTCGAAGTTCCGGCATCCCGCGCGCCCTCGATGATCGACGAATATCCGGTTCTGGCCGTGGCCGCCGCCTTTGCCGAGGGCACCACCGTGATGCGCGGCCTGAAAGAACTGCGGGTCAAAGAATCCGATCGCCTCGCCGCGACCGCCGCGCTTCTCAAGGAGAACGGGGTCGAGGTCGAGATCGAAGGCGACGACTTGATGGTGCAGGGCAGGGGTCGCGCGCCGGGCGGCGGCCTGGTCGCCACCCATATGGATCACCGCATCGCCATGGCGGCGCTGGTCATGGGGCTGGCGAGCGAGCGGCCGGTCAAGATCGACGACGGTAGCTTCATTGCGACGAGCTTTCCCGGATTCGTGGAGCTGATGCGTTCGCTGAGGGCAGAGCTGTCTGGCTGACAGCCCATTTCGATTAACGTTTGAATCGAGCAGTCATCGCAAAATCTAGCTTTGACGCCTGACCGTGATTACTTATAAAGTCGAGTATCTAACGGGGTAAAACGTGACCAAAGTCATCGTCAAAAAGCTGCGCTCCGCATCGTCGAAAAAGCGCAAAAAGGGCAAGGTGACGATCAGGCGCGTCCGGCGCACCAAAAATGGCGTGCAAGCGACGGTTTATATTGTCGATTCGGGCAGCCAAACTTTTGACGACGATTTGGTCGGCGCCTTCAAGGCCAATATTACAGCCGAACGGCGCGCAAATACTGCTATTTTTGGCTCACCTGACGGCCCTAAAGAATCCTGAATAAATCCATAGAGTTGGGACGGAGGGATGGCGTTCACGACAATCACCTCTCCGTCATTGTGGCTCATCGCTGGGCCAAATGGCTCCGGGAAGAGCAGTCTCTATGGCTCGCACCAAAGTCCGATTTACGTCGATACCAATATTGCCGACCCCGCTCATTCGTTCTGGATCATCAATCCCGATCTGCTGACGCAGCGTATTCGCGACGCCGAGCACAAAGGCCTCGAGCAGGCTAACTTGGAAGCGGTGCAACGCATTGAGGCCTGGCTGAAAGCTTCAATTGACGCCCATCAATCTGTCGGCGTCGAGACCGTGCTTTCGACGGACAAATATCGGCCTTTGGTGTTGGCAGCGAAAAGAAGGGGCTTCGAGATCCAACTCGTTTATGTGATTCTCTCCAGTCCCGAACTGAATGTGAAGCGCGTGCAAATGCGTGTATCGAAGGGAGGCCACAGCGTGCCGGTCGATAAGATTGCCACGCGATGGAAACGCTCGTTGGACCAGCTGCCTTGGTTCCTTGATCAGGCGGATTGGGCTCTATTGTTCGATAATTCTGAGGAACTCCGCCTTGTCGGTCGGAAAGCGGACGGCGTGCTGACTCTCGATCCGACTGCGCCCGACGCAATGAAGGCTGCAGTCGCCAGGATCGGGGCCTAGGTTGAAGCCATGATCATCGCCATCGACGGGCCGGCGGCGTCGGGCAAAGGCACGCTGGCGCGCCGGATCGCGGCACATTACGGGCTGCATCACCTCGATACCGGGCTGCTCTACCGGGCGGTCGCCAAGGCGGTGCTCGATGCCGGCTATCCGGCCGACGACGTGGCGCGCGCCAGCGCCGCGGCGGCGGCGATCGATCCGGAAAAATTCGATGAAAATGCCCTCAAGGCGCACGCCGTCAGCGAAGCATCGTCCGTAGTGGCGGCCATTCCACAAGTGCGTAAGGCCTTATTGGACTACCAACGCGCCTTTGCGGCACGGCCGCCCGGCGCGGTGCTCGACGGGCGCGACATCGGCACCGTCATCGCACCAGGCGCCGACGTGAAGCTGTTCGTTACTGCAAGCCCGCAAATTCGCGCCGCACGCCGCGTCGCCGAACTGAAAGCCCGCGGCGTGGCAGCCGACGAGCGGGACGTCCTGGCCGATCTGCTGCGGCGCGACGAGCGCGATTCGGCGCGTGCAGCGGCCCCGCTCAAGCCGGCCCCCGATGCGCACTTGCTCGACACCACCCTTTTAGATATAGACGCAGCATTCCGGGCCGCCGTCGCCATCATCGAGGCCGCCCGAACGGGCCGAAAGCGTGGTTAAGACGCTTTCGTCATTGGAGGTAGAGCCCGTTCGCCGCTTCGTAGCGATGCACCGGACGCCGAAACTTCGTCTCGAACGTTTGGTCAATCGGCCCCACCGCCGGCTCGTCCGGCGGCTGCCGCACGTTCGGGACCACATCCATTAAAAGAAGGGGGCTCGGAGTATTCATGGCTCAAATCGCCGCTGAAACCGCCGGCGCCGCGCCGTCGCGCGAGGATTTCGCCAAGCTGATCGACGAATCGTTCGGCGACGGCCATCTGCAGGAAGGCGCCGTCGTCAAGGGCACGGTCGTCGGCGTCGAAAAGGACGTCGCCGTCATCGACGTGGGACTGAAGACCGAAGGCCGCGTCGCGCTGCGCGAATTCGCCGGCCCCGGCCGCAACGCCGAGATCAAGGTCGGCGACACCGTCGAGGTCTATCTCGAGCGCATCGAGAACGCGCTCGGCGAGGCGGTGCTGTCGCGCGACAAGGCGCGCCGCGAGGAAAGCTGGGGCAAGCTTGAGAAGGCGTTCCAGAACAACGAAAAAGTCCAAGGCATCATCTTCAATCAGGTCAAGGGCGGCTTCACCGTCGATCTCGACGGCGCGGTGGCGTTCCTGCCGCGCTCGCAGGTCGACATTCGGCCGATCCGCGACGTGTCGCCGCTGATGAACAATCCGCAGCCGTTCCAGATCCTGAAAATGGACCGCCGTCGCGGCAACATCGTGGTGTCGCGTCGCACGGTTCTGGAAGAGACCCGCGCCGAGCAGCGCCAGGAGCTGGTGCAGAATCTCGAAGAAGGCCAGGTCATCGACGGCGTGGTCAAGAACATCACCGATTACGGCGCCTTCGTCGATCTCGGCGGCATCGACGGCCTGTTGCACGTCACCGACATCGCCTGGCGGCGCGTCAATCATCCCTCCGAGGTGCTCAATATCGGCCAGCAGGTCAAGGTCAAGATCATCAAGATCAACCACGAGACCCACCGCATCTCGCTCGGCATGAAGCAGCTGCTCGACGACCCGTGGCAGGGCATCGAGGCCAAATATCCGGTGGCCGCCCGCTTCAAGGGCCGCGTCACCAACATTACCGACTATGGCGCGTTCGTCGAACTCGAGCCCGGCATCGAGGGATTGATCCACGTCTCCGAAATGTCGTGGACCAAGAAGAACGTGCATCCCGGCAAGATCGTCTCGACCTCGCAGGAGGTCGAAGTCCAGGTGCTCGAAGTCGATCCGGTCAAGCGCCGCATCTCGCTCGGGCTCAAGCAGACCATGCGCAATCCGTGGGAGGTGTTCGTCGAAAAACACCCGCCCGGCTCGGAGGTCGAGGGCGAGGTCAAGAACAAGACCGAATTCGGCCTGTTCCTCGGGCTCGACGGCGACGTCGACGGCATGGTGCACCTGTCCGATCTTGACTGGAAACGGCCGGGCGAGCAGGTCATCGAGGAATACAAGAAGGGCGACAAGGTCAGAGCCCAGGTGCTCGACGTCGATGTCGACAAGGAGCGCATTTCGCTCGGCATCAAGCAGCTCGCCGATGGTGGCACGGTGGCGCCCGCCGAGGCGGGCGAGTTGAAGAAGGGCGCGGTCGTGACCGGCGAGGTGACCGACGTGAAGGAAGGCGGCATCGACGTGAAGATCGTCGGCACCGATCTCACGTCGTTCATCAAGCGCTCCGAACTGGCGCGCGACCGTTCCGAGCAGCGTCCCGACCGCTTCGCCGTCGGCCAAAAGGTCGACGCGCGCGTGGTGCAGTACGACCGCCGCACCCACAAGGTCACGGTCTCGATCAAGGCGCTGGAAGTCGCCGAAGAGAAAGAGGCGATCGCGCAATACGGCTCCTCGGATTCCGGCGCCACTTTGGGCGACATTCTCGGCACTGCGCTCCGCCGCAAGGGCGAGGAAGGCGACAAGGGCGAGGGCAAGGAGTGACGTGCCAACCTTGCCCGCGCGCCGGCGAGGCACCGGCAAGCCGTTGAAAAGGAGCAATGGAAAACCATGGCGCTCGATGCCGACCTGCTCGTCGACCGTCGCCGCATGCGGCGCAAGCTTACGTTCTGGCGCGTCGTCGCCATCGCGGTACTGGTCATCGCGATCGGCGCCGCGGCGGCGGCCTACGGCCGCCGCAACGGCGTGATCGGCGGCCCCTACATCGCGCGCGTGACCATCACCGGGCTCATTCGCGACGATGACGAGCGGGTGCGCCAGCTCGACCGGCTCGCCGCTTCGTCCTCGGCGCGCGCGGTGATCCTGCACGTCGATTCGCCGGGCGGCACCACGGCCGGCTCCGAGCAATTGTTCGATGCATTAAGCCGCGTCCGCGCCAAGAAGCCGGTCGTCACCGTGGTCGACAGCCTGGCGGCTTCGGGCGCCTACATCGCCGCCCTTGCCGGCGACCACATCGTCGCCAAGCAGACCTCGCTGGTCGGCTCGGTCGGCGTGCTGTTCGAGTTCCCGAACTTCGCCGCGCTGTTGGACAAGATCGGCGTCAAGGTCGAGTCGATCAAATCATCGCCGCTCAAGGCGGCGCCGAACGGATTCGAGCCGACCAGCCCGGAGGCGCGCGCCGCCATCCAGTCGATCATCATGGATTCGTACGCCTGGTTTAAGGGTTTGGTGCAGGACCGCCGCCATCTTACCGACCAGGAACTCGCCGCGGTCGACGACGGCCGCGTCTTCACCGGACATCAGGGCCTCGGGCTCAAGCTCATCGACCAGATCGGCGACGAGCGGACGGCGCGCGCTTGGCTCAACAAGGAGAAGAACATCAGCGCCAGCCTGCCGGTGCGCGATTATCGCCTGCACAGCGAGTTCGACGACCTGCCGTTCCTGCACGCGGCAGCCATCGCTTTGCTCAATGCGGCGGGCTTCGATACGCTGGCGCGGCGGCTCGAAACCTTTGCCGGGGCCGGCGCGCTCGACCGTATCAATCTTGACGGTCTGTTGGCACTTTGGCAACCTTCTGGCGCGAACTAAAGCGCGACGATGCGGCAACACCGTTCGCGGACGACATCATGATCAAATCAGAACTGGTTGCGAAGATAGCCGAGCAGAACCCGCACCTCTATCAACGCGACGTCGAGAACATCGTCAACGCCATTTTGGGCGAGATCATCGCGGCGATGGCGCGGGGCGACCGCGTCGAGCTGCGCGGCTTCGGCGCATTCTCGGTGAAGCAGCGGCCGGCGCGCACCGGCCGCAATCCGCGCACCGGCGCCCACGTCGAGGTCGATCAGAAATACGTGCCGTTCTTCAAGACCGGCAAGGAAATGCGCGAGCGGCTCAACCGCGAGGACGCGGCGACCTGATCCTTTCCTCCCCCGCGCAGCGGGGGAGGGGGACCGCGCGAAGCGCGGTGGAGGGGGCGCTCTGACGCGCAGATTGCTCCTGACCTGAGTTCTGCGCTTCGTCGCATGCGCCCCTTCCACCATCTTGCTTCGCAAGATGGTCCCCCTCCCCCGCTTTCGCGGGGGAGGATGAAGATGGAGCAAGACATTG
>JASHSE010000247.1 GCA_030036975.1 Xanthobacteraceae bacterium
GAAACCCGCCATGAACGACTTGCACGAGAGCAGCAGCGCAGCCGGACTGGCAGACTTGGCTGGTCTGACGTCATCCGAAGCGGCGCGTCGGCTTACCCAGTTCGGCCCGAATGCGGTCGCCGAACAAGACGTAAATCCTCTGCAGAGAATCGCTCGGCACTTCTGGGCTCCCGTACCGTGGATGCTGGAAGCAACGATTGTGCTGCAACTCGCGATCGGTCAACGACTGACGGCGCTGCTGATCGCCGCGTTGCTGGTGCTCAACGTGGCGCTTGGGACGATCCAGGAAGGCAGAGCAGAAGCCGCGCTGGCGCTTCTGAAAAAACGACTCACGCTGCGATCGCGAGCCAAGCGTGACGGCGTGTGGATCGACATTGCCGCCTCTGAGCTCGTTCCCGGCGATGTTGTGCAGATTTGCCTCGGCGACGTCGTTCCGGCCGATCTCACGCTTCTCACAGGGGCAGTCTCGGTCGACCAATCCATGCTCACCGGCGAATCTATGCCGGTTGATGAGGCGGCAGGCCGGAAAGCATACGCGGGAGCGTTGGTCAGACGAGGAGAAGCAGTCGGTGCCGTTATCGCCACAGGCAGCCGCACATATTTTGGCCGAACGGCCGAGCTTGTGAGCGTCGCTCATGTCGAAACCGCGGAACAAAAGGCCGTTTTTGCCGTCGTCCGCACCCTGACCGCCATCAACTTTGCCATTGTGCTGGGAATCGTCGCTTATGCGCTCGCCCACCGGATCGGCATTGAGCAGATCACACTTCTTGTCCTTACTGCCATGCTATCGGCAGTGCCCGTGGCACTATCGGCAACGTTCACCTTGGCAGCAGCCTTGGGAGCGCGGACGTTGGCTCAAAAGGGCGTCCTGCTGACCCGGCTTTCGGCTCTCCATGAGGCGGCCATTGTCGACGTGCTTTGTTGCGACAAGACCGGCACTCTGACGAAGAACGAACTGAGCGTAACCACGGTTCGTATCATCACGCCGAACTATAACGAACGAGACGTGCTCGGCTTTGCCGTGCTTGCCAGTTCCAGCAGCGGCGACGACCTGATCGATACGGCTATCCGCAAAAGCTACGCTCAATGTCAGGCTTCCGAGCGCGCGCCCCGCGTCCCCATAAGCTTCAAGCCATTCGATCCTGATCTGAAGATGGCGGAGGCCACTGCGGTCGTCGATGGCCGTGAGGTCCGGATCATCAAGGGGGCGCCGGCGGCTGTCGCGGCTCTCTCGGCCATGGGACCCGAAGCCAGCGCCGAACTGGATGCCCTCGAACGTGCCGGCCAGAGAACACTTGCGGTCGCCGCAGGCCCCCCCGATTCCGTGGAGTTAATTGGCTTCGTGGCTTTCGGCGATCCGCCACGTCCGGATTCGGCCGAACTGCTGGTGCAATTGCGTTCCCTGGGTGTTGTTCCTGTGATGGTCACCGGCGATGCTGCCGCGACCGCGACTACGATTGCGCGTGCAATCGGACTCCATGGACCGGTTTGTCCTCCCGGACGAATTGGCGAGACCGTCGATCCAAATGATTTCGCCGTTTATGCCGGGGTCTTTCCTGAGCAGAAATTCCAGTTGGTCAAAGCGTTGCAAAGAAAAGCGCATGCTGTCGGAATGTGCGGCGACGGAGCCAACGATGCGCCTGCACTGAGGCAAGCGCAATTGGGCATTGCCGTCTCGACCGCAACTGACGTGGCCAAAGCCGCCGCCGGAGTCGTGCTGACGGAGCCGGGACTAGCCGGCATCGTGGCCTGCATCAGTGAAGGACGTTCCGCCTTCCAGCGTGTGCTCACCTATACGTTGATGATCCTGGTAAACAAATGCGTGACCCTCGTTGTCCTCGGCGCCGGATTGCTGATGACCGGCCATGCGGTACTTACGCCGGTCCTTCAAGCCATCGCCATGCTTACGAACGACTTTGTGACAATGGCGCGGGCGGCCGATCATGCGCGGCCGTCGCCCTATCCCAACGCTTGGCGCGTACGCAATCTCACCATTGCCGCCGCCCCATTGGGCGCGTTCAGGCTGGTTTATCTGCTGTTGTTGCTGGCCTTCGGCTGGTACCTGCTGAGGCTGAGCCCCGAACAGATGCAGACACTAACGTTCGTCATGCTCGGATTCGCCGGCCAGGGCAACGTCTACGTTCTGCGCGAACGGGGTCGATTGTGGCGCTCGCGTCCCGCCTCGATCATGATCCTTGCGTCCTGTTGTGATCTGTTGCTGATGGCATGCTTGGCGACGTTTGGAATTTTCATGGCTCCGTTGCCGATCTGGATCATCGGTATTCTGATCGGGGCGACCCTGATCTTCACGTTGGCAATGGACACTATAAAATTGAATGTGTTTGCGCGCGTACGCATCGACTGAGGTTGCCCTTCCAAACACCAGCCATATTGATTTCGAGCGTGCCATGCAGCCACGCCCCTTCCCGGCGCATCCAGCCGCATCCAACCGTAACGGGCGCCCGACACATCCGACCATTCGCGTATTAGGCCCTGTTCGCTCAGATCGGCTGAGCGCTTCCATGTTTAACCCGAGGCTGCGCGAGCGCCCTTCCGTAAAAAAGCACGAAGAGTCCAAAAGCGGAGCTCCACGCCACGCCAGCAACGGCCCGCGGGAATTGCGGTCAGGAGGAACCCTGCGACAACAGCCGCGCCGTAGCCGAAAATCATCTCAGGCACATGCCGGACGACGGGCGCAAGCCTTGACGGCAGTGGAGACTCGCCCGCAAACATCGTGAGCCAAATCGGAATTGCGGCAGCCGCCCAGAGCGCGCCGAAAAGGAAGAACGGGCGGAAACCGGCCGACCGAAGAGCCGGACCGCCTTGCCGCCGATATCGAGGATTGCCATAACCCTGCTCGCGTGAATGCCGCGTTTGATCTTGGTCAAAGCGACCGATCGGGCCGCCTCATATCTATTTCCAGCCGCTCGAAAGTTCGATGGCCTGACCCAAGCGTAACCTTGCACGATCATTTCGTTGGGATGTCGCAGGATAAGATCGATGGATGACGTGACAATCGCGCTGGCCCTGCATGTGGCATTTGTCGTGCTTTGGATTGGCGGCGTCGCGTTCGTGACGACGGTATTGCTGCCGGCGGTTCGCCGGCTCGAGGCGCCACATGAGCGGATGCAGATGTTCGACCGGATCGAGCGGCGCTTTGCCTGGCAGGCGCGGATTTCGACGGCGATCGTGGGACTGACCGGCTTCTACATGCTCTATCGTCTCGACATGTGGGATCGGTTCCGGCATGCCGCCTATTGGTGGATTGACGCGATGGTCGCCGTTTGGCTGGTCTTCACGCTGATGCTTTTCATTGTGGAACCGTTACATTTGCACCGGCGGCTGTTCGGGCAATCCGAACCGGAACTGGCGTTCAGGCGCGTGGAATGGCTGCACCGAATGCTGCTGTTGATCAGTCTGGTCACCGTCCTCGGCGCTGTCATGGGCAGCCACGGTCTGCTGTTGTTCGAGTGACCGACAAAACCAGCGGCCAATCGACGCTTGCAATCGAATAGATTTTCATACCCGACTCCGCTTTGATCGAGATCAAAGCAGGTTTCGCCGCAACATTTAGTGACTTGACTCGCGCTTTGACGCTGCGGCGAAGGCCACTCGACCGCCGCAGTGTTACGTTTATCCCGCTCATCGGGAAATTCCAGCGAGACGCCATGTTAAATGTCAGAAGCTTCATCGTACTGGGAGTCACCACTTGGGCATTCGTCGTCTGCTTTGCCGTGTGGCTGATGTTCGGCGTGATCGGCATTCCGATCAAGAACGAGCTGGGCTTGAACGGGTTGGAATTTGGCCTGCTCACGTCGACCCCGGTGCTGACCGGCGCCTTGTTCCGCCTGCCGCTGGGTATCTGGACCGACAGGTTCGGCGGCCGGGTTGTCATGCTCCTGCTGCTCGTCGTCTGCGCCGTGCCTGTCTGGTTCGCCAGCTACGCCCGGGCGCTGTGGCAGTTCCTATTGCTTGGTCTGGCGCTCGGCGTGGTCGGCGCCTCTTTCGCCGTCGGCACGCCCTACGTCGCGCGCTTCTTTGCCAAGGAGCGGCGCGGTTTCGCCATGGGCGTCTTCGGCGCCGGCACCACCGGCGCGGCTATCAACATGTTCATCGCCCCGGCTCTGATGACTCACTACGGCTGGCAATTCGTCCCCAAGTTCTACGCCGTGGCACTGCTGATCACGGCGGTGGTCTTTTGGTTCCTCTCAGCGCCCGATGCCCTGGCGCCAGGCAAAAGCGGCGTGTCACTGCGGCAACAATTGGCGGTCCTCAGAGACCTGCGGGTCTGGAAGTACTGCCAATATTACTCGATCGTTTTCGGCGGGTTCACAGCACTGTCGGTCTGGATGCCGCAATACTTTGTGAAGGAGTATGGACTGACCATCGCGGAGGCCGCGCTCCTGGCGGCATGTTTCTCTCTTCCCGCCGGCGTGCTGCGGGCGGTCGGCGGCTGGCTGGCGGATCGCTACGGCGCACATAATGTAACGTGGTGGGTCCTCTGGGCGGCGTGGATCAGCCTGTTTCTCCTGTCCTATCCGCAAACCGATCTTATCGTGCACACGATCCGCGGCCCTGCGCAGTTCCATATCGGACTTGCTGCGTTACCCTTTACGCTGCTGCTCTTTGCCCTGGGCGTTGCATTTGCCTGCGGCATGGCTTCGACGTTTAAATATGTCGGGGACGATTTTCCGGATAACATGGGCATTGTCACCGGAATCGTCGGCTTGGTCGGTGCGCTCGGTGGCTTTGTTCTGCCAATTATTTTCGGCATCATCCTGGACTGGCTGGGAATCAACTCGAGCTGCTTCATGTTTCTTTATGGCGTTGTCTGGGTATCCTTGATCCTAAACTACACGACCGAGGTGCGGCGCCTGCCGGTCATGGGCGAAGATGTACCGGCGCGCGCTTCCGCCTCGCTCCGCAGGATTGGAGCGGCATCGTGAGTCACTTTCTCGAACGTCTCACCTATCTCGCCCGACGCCGCGAGTCCTTCGCCGATGGCCTCGGCGAATTGCGCGACGAAGATCGAATGTGGGAGGAGGGCTACCGCCAACGTTGGCAGCACGACAAGATCGTGCGCTCGACCCACGGCGTCAATTGCACCGGCGGATGCAGCTGGAAGATCTACGTCAAGAGCGGCGTCGTCACCTGGGAAACGCAGCAGACCGATTACCCGCGCACGCGGCCGGGCATGCCCAATCATGAGCCGCGCGGTTGCTCGCGCGGCGCCTCGTACAGCTGGTATCTCTACAGCGCGAGCCGCATCAAATATCCGATGGTGCGCAGCCGGTTGGTCAAGGCGTGGCGCGCGGCGCGCAAGACGATGGCTCCGGTCGAGGCATGGGCGTCGATCATGGGCGATGCCGGAGCGACAAAGTCCTACAAGGAGATGCGCGGTCGCGGCGGTTTCGTGCGCTCCCACTGGGATGAAGTAAGCGAGATCATCGCCGCGGCCAACATCCATACCATCAAGACCTTTGGGCCCGATCGCGTCGTAGGGTTCTCGCCTATACCAGCAATGTCGATGGTGTCGTACGCATCGGGAGCCCGCTATCTCAGCCTGATCGGCGGAACGCTGCTTTCGTTCTACGACTGGTATTGCGACCTGCCGCCGTCGAGCCCGCAGACCTGGGGCGAGCAGACCGACGTGCCGGAATCGGCCGACTGGTACAATTCGAGTTACATCATCGCCTGGGGCTCGAACGTGCCGCAGACGCGCACGCCCGATGCCCATTTCTTTGTCGAGGCGCGCTACAACGGCACCAAGGTTGTGGCGATCACGCCCGACTACGCGGAGGTCGCCAAACTTTCGGACCTTTGGCTGCACCCGAAGCAAGGCACCGACGCGGCGCTCGCGATGGCCGTGGGCCATGTCATTCTGCGCGAGTTCTTCCTCGATCGGACGGTCCCCTATTTCCAGGATTACTGCCGTCGCTACACCGACATGCCGATGCTGGTGCGGCTACGCCGCGACGGCGACCGCTATGTGCCCGACCGATACGTGCGGCAAAGCGATTTGCCGGCAGCGCCGAAAGCCGATCGCGCCCATTGGAAGACCGTCGCCCTCGATGAGGGAACCGGCAATCTGGTCGTGCCGCAAGGCTCGATCGGCTATCGCTGGCCCACCGAGGGCGAAGCCAAAGGACGATGGAACCTGGAAACCAAAGACGGCGAGAGCGGATATGATGTCAAACTCGCACTGAGCCTCATCGACCGGCGCGACGAGGTATTGCCGGTTGCGTTTCCCTATTTCGGCGGACGACCGCACGAGCGTTTCGCGTCCAACGACCAGGGCACTGACGTGCTCATCCGCAACGTGCCGGCCAAGCGTGTCGCGCTGGCCGACGGCGAAGCGCCGGTGGCGACGGTGTTCGACCTGCTGTGCGCCAACTACGGGCTCGATCGCGGCCTGGGCGGCCCTTCCGCCAAGAGTTTTGCCGACAACGTTGCGTACACGCCGGCCTGGCAGGAGCCCATTACCGGGGTGGCTGCCGAGAAGGCCATCACCGTCGCCCGCGAGTTCGCCCACAACGCGGAGAAGACGCGAGGGCGCTCAATGGTGATCATCGGCGCCGGCATGAACCACTGGTATCACCAGGACATGAACTACCGCAGCATCATCAATTTCTTGATGATGTGCGGGACGGTCGGCATCTCCGGCGGCGGCTGGGCGCATTACGTGGGTCAGGAAAAACTGCGGCCGCAGACCGGCTGGACCATGTTGGCGTTCGCGCTCGACTGGGTCAGACCGCCGCGCCACATGAACGGCACCTCATTCTTCTACGCGCACAGCGA
>JASHSE010000248.1 GCA_030036975.1 Xanthobacteraceae bacterium
CCGGCGTCTATTGGCTGGCGGAACTGGGCCTCGCCCAGGCGGTGTGGGTTCTCGACGTGGAAAAATTCGGCCCGTTTCTGGTCGAGAGCGATCTAGCCGGCAATTCGCTGTTCGAACGCGAGAACGCCAAGATCGCGCCCGGATTGGAAAAACTTTACGCCGGCACCCAGCCCGCGACGATGCGGCGCTACGGCGAGACCGACGACAAGACCGAAGAAGTTATTTGATTCGTTTGGGCAAGGCCCGTCATGCATCGCTGCACCGCGCGGATCAGCTTTCGGCCTTGCCGCCTTTGTCGCGCTGCTCGCGTTTGGCGGCATGATATTTGCTCCGAATCGCCGCCAGATCGATGCGCGGCCGCGGCAACGTCAGTCCCATGTCGTCCATGGTGTCGGCGACGATTTGCGACACGGCGAGGTTGCGAAACCATTTGTGGTTCGACGGGATGACGAACCAGGGCGCATGCTTGGTGCTGGTGCGCTCGAGCGCTTCCTCGTAGGCTTCGACGTATTGCGGCCAGTACTCGCGCTCGGCGTAGTCGGCCTCGCTGATCTTCCATTGCCGCGTCGGGTCGTCGAGGCGGGCTTTGAAGCGCGCCAACTGCTCCTCCGCGCTGATGTGCAAATAGAACTTGAGAATGCGCGTGCCGTTCTCGCTCAAGGTCTTCTCGAAGTCGTTGATCAGATCGTAGCGCTTGGACCATACCGCGCGCGGCACCAGTCCATGCACGCGTACGACCAGAACGTCTTCATAATGCGAGCGATTGTAGATGACGATCTCGCCCTTGGCCGGCGCCCGCCGGTGAATGCGCCAGAGAAAATCATGGGCGGACTCGCGTTCGGTCGGTTTTTTGAAGCTGACCACCGACACGCCCTGCGGATTGACGCCGGTGAACAGGTGACGAATGAGCCCGTCCTTGCCGGCTGCATCAAGGCCCTGCAGCACGACGAGCAGCGACTGGCTGGCGTCGGCGTAAAGCAGATATTGCAGGCGGGCGATGCGCTCGATGTGCTGCGCGGCGGCGGCGATCGCCGCCTGGCGCGAGGCGTGCTTGCCGGGGGCATCCGGGTCGATCTTGGCGAGCCGCACCTTGGCGCCGGGCTCGACCCTAAATTTCTTCCGATAGTTCATGCTTGCCTCCCGGCGCGGTTTTCCGCATCCCGATCGGTGCTATCCTAGCCGGCGCAAAGGCGCGGCAGGAAGGAACTTGGCTGCCCTGGCCGGCATTGAACGGCAGGAGCTCGGCGATGAACAGGAAAAACCTCTGGCACGTCTGGTATTTCCTGGCGGCGATCTTCGGCATCATCGTCCTGCAACAGCTGTTCAGCTACAACCAGCAGGTCCAGGTCGTGCCGTACAGTCAATTCCTCAACGATCTGAAGGGCGGCAAGGTTGCCCAGGTCAAGGTCTCGGGCGACACCATCGAGGGCAGCTATAAACAACCGGTGAACGGCAAGAAGAACTTCGTCACCACGCGGGTGCCGCCCGACCTGGCGCAGCAGCTGCAGAACTACAACGTGGAATTTTCCGGACAACCGCAAAACACGTTTCTGAGCACGTTACTGTCGTGGGTGGTGCCGACGCTATTGTTCTTCGCTATCTGGGTGTTCTGGTTCCGCCGCGTCGCGTCGAAGCAAGGTCTCGGCGGGATGATGTCGATCGGCCGCAGCAAGGCGAAAATCTACGTCGAGACCGACACCAAGACCACCTTCAATGATGTCGCCGGCGTCGACGAAGCCAAAGAGGAGATGGCCGAGATCGTCCAATTCCTCAAGGACCCGAAACAATACGGCAGGCTCGGCGCCCGCGTGCCGAAGGGCGTGCTCCTGGTCGGGCCGCCCGGCACCGGCAAGACGCTGCTGGCGCGCGCCGTCGCCGGCGAAGCCGGCGTGCCGTTCTTCTCGATCAACGGCTCGGAGTTCGTTGAAATGTTCGTCGGCGTCGGCGCCGCGCGCGTGCGCGACCTGTTCGAACAGGCCCGCGCCAAGGCGCCCGCCATCATCTTCATCGACGAGCTCGACGCCATGGGCCGCGCCCGCGGCGCCTTCGCTTACGGCGGCCACGACGAGAAGGAGCAGACGCTCAATCAGCTGTTGGTCGAGCTCGACGGCTTCGATTCCCGCACCGGCCTCGTTCTGATCGCCGCCACCAACCGGCCGGAAATTCTCGATCCGGCGCTGCTGCGCGCCGGCCGCTTCGACCGCCAGGTTCTGGTCGACCGCCCCGACAAGGCCGGCCGCATCGACATCATCAACATTTACCTCAAGGGCCACCGGCTCGGCCCCGACGTCGACCCCGAGCAGATCGCCGCGCTCACGCCCGGCTTCACCGGAGCGGACCTCGCCAATCTCGTCAACGAGGCGGCGCTGATCGCGACACGGCATCGCGCCAACCAGATCACGATGAGCGATTTCACCAATGCCGTGGAGCGGATCGTCGCCGGACTGGAGAAGCGCAAGCGCGTGCTCAATGCCCAGGAACGCCAAGTCGTCGCCTATCACGAGATGGGCCACGCGCTGACCGCGATGTCGCTGCCCGGCGTCGACCGCGTGCACAAGGTCTCGATCATTCCC
>JASHSE010000249.1 GCA_030036975.1 Xanthobacteraceae bacterium
TAGCTAACTCAATATCTTATCGTCGAAAAGAGTACAAAAGGCGGCCGGGAAAACCAGCATTCTTCGGCAAAGCTTTAATAACTTTCCCGCTTCGGCTGCAATCCGTTCACCCCATGGATTCCGCTAATGTTCACGGCGAAAATGGCTTTTTCAGCGGTCTGCTGGAGCATGCGGCCTGCTGGAGCATGATGACTTTAGGTCGATCCACTGGCTCGTCGTTGCGAGCGAAGCGAAGCAATCCACTGCGGCGCCGCCGTTATGGATTGCTTCGTCGCTTCGCTCCTCGCAATGACGATGGGCTGAATCAACTTAACTTCATCATGCTCTGGTCTACCCCTCAGTAGTTCTGCAGCCGGGCGAGGCGGTCGGCATGAAAACCGTGGTCGCCGAACAGCTCCTGGGCGACACGCGCCCGCTTCATGAACAGGCCGATGTCGAATTCGTCGGTCATGCCGATGCCGCCATGCAGCTGCACGGCTTCCTGCACCGCAAGCGTCGCGCTCGTGCCAGCGCGTGCTTTTGCCACCGCAACGAAGGCGGCGGCGCGCTCGAAGTCGGCATCCAGCGTTTGCAATGCCTTGAGGACTGCAGCCTGCGTAATCTCGAGTTCGACGAATACGCGCGCGGCGCGGTGCTGCAGCGCCTGAAACGAGCCGATCGGCCGGCCGAATTGCTTGCGCGCCTTGAGATAGGACAGCGTGCGGCCGAAGGCCTCCTCGCCCAATCCGGCCAGCTCGGCGGCCAACGCGGCGCGGCCGACATTGAGCGCGGCTTCGAGCAGCGGCCAGCCGCGGTCGACCTCGCCGAGCACCGCGTCGGCATCGACCGCTACGCCGTCGAAGCGGATGCGCGCCGCATTGTGGGCGTCGACCATGACGGTGCGCTCCACGGCGACGCCTTGCGCCCTGGCATCGACCAGGAACAGCGTGACGCCTTCCCGCTCGCCCGGGACGCCGGCGCTGCGCGCCGCGACAATGAAAAGATCGGCGACGTGCCCGTCCACCACGAAGCATTTGTCGCCGCTGAGCTTGAAACCGTTGCCGCTCCGCTCGGCCGTAAGCGCCGTCGCCGCCGGCGCATGCTTGGCGCGCTCGTCGACGGCAAGCGTCAACAGGAGATCGCCGGCCGCAAGTTTGGGCAGGAGTTCGCGATTGCGGGCGGCATTGCCGTCGCGCAGCAGCGCCGTGGCGCCGACGAGTGCCGTCGACAGAAAGGGCGATGGCGTCAGGTTGCGGCCGATTTCCGCCATGATGATTCCGGCTTCGACGTGGCCAAGGCCGGAGCCGCCCTGCGCCTCCGGCACCAGGATGCCGCAAAAGCCCATCGCGGCGAACGCTTTCCACAACTCGCGGGAAAAGCCGGCCGTATCGCGGCTGTCGCGCAATTTGCGCAAATGCGCGACCGGCGCCTTGTCGGCCAGGAAGGCGCGCGCACTGTCGCGCATCATGGTCTGTTCTTCGGTGAGAATGAGCGCCATGTGTGCTCTCCGTCGCTCACGCGTCGGGCAGGTCGAGGATGCGTTTGGCGATGACGTTGAGCTGCACCTCATTGGTGCCGCCTTCGATCGAGTTGCCCTTGCTGCGCAGCCAATTCCTGGCGCGTTCGCCGCCGCGCGAGCGCTCGCCCTCCCATTCCAGCGCCGCCGAGCCGCCGGCCGCCATCAGAAGTTCGTGGCGGCGCTGGTTCAGCTCGGCGCTGTAGAACTTGACCATGGAGGAGACCGCGGGGCTCGCCTGGCCGGCCTTCAAGAGGTCGCCCGAGCGCTCCAGCGCAAGCTGAAAGGCGATGGCGTCGATCTCGAAGCGGGCGATATCGGCGCGCAGGCCGGCATCGGCAAGGACGCCGTCTTGGCTGCCGAGCGTGTCGGCGGCGATCTGCCCCAAGGGGCGTCCCGCCGGCAGGCCGACGCTGCTGACCGTTTCCCGTTCGTGGGCCAAGAGGTATTTGGCGATCTCCCAGCCCTTGTTGACATCGCCGACGAGATTGCGCTTGGGAACCCGCACGTTGTCGAAGAAGGTCTCGCAGAACGGCGACTTTCCCGAGATCAGCAGGATCGGCTTGGTGGCGACGCCCGGCGTCGTCATGTCGAACAGGATGAAGCTGATGCCCAGATGCTTGGGCGCCGCGGTGTCGGTGCGTACCAGGCAGAAAATCCAGTCGGCCTTGTCAGCGTAGCTCGTCCAGATCTTCTGGCCGTTGACCAGGAAATGGTCGCCCTTGTCCTCGGCGCGCGTGGCCAGCGAAGCGAGATCGGAGCCGGAATTGGGCTCCGAATAGCCTTGGCACCAGCGGATCTCGCCGCGCGCGATCGGCGGCAGGTGCTCGTGCCGCTGTGCTTCGCTGCCGTACTTGAACAGCACCGGGGCGAGCATCCAGATGCCGAACGAATCGAGCGGCGAACGGCAGCCGCGCCGGCGCATCTCGGCGCGCAGGATGCCGGCCTCTTCGCGCGACAGGCCGGCGCCGCCGTATTGCTGCGGCCATTCCGGCACCGTCCAGCCGCGCGCCACCATTCGCTCGAGCCACAGGCGCTGACCTTCCGACTTGAACGTGGCTTTGCGGCCGCCCCAGCAGCGGTCCTCGTCGGCGACGACCGGCTGGCGCATGTCGGGCGGGCAATTGGCGTCCAGCCACGCACGGGTCTCGCGACGGAATTGTTCCAGATCAGGCATCAGCGATACTCCGCTTCGACGGCTTGAACGGCCTCTTTCATTGCCGATCAGGTAATCGTGGCGCCGCCATCGACCACGACGATCTGGCCGGTCATGAAGCGTCCCGCCGGCGAGGCCAACAGGATGGCGGCGCCGGCGATCTCATCCGGCTCGCCGATGCGGCCGAGCGGCGTGCGGGCGGTCGAGCGCCGCAGCGTGTCGGGATTTTCCCACAGCGCCCGGGCGAACGCGGTGCGGATCAGACCGGGCGCGATGCAATTGACGCGCACGTTGTGCGGTCCGAATTCCACGGCGAGATTGCGCGCAAGCTGAAAGTCCGCAGCCTTGGA
This sequence comes from Xanthobacteraceae bacterium, assembly GCA_030036975.1. GTDB lineage: Bacteria > Pseudomonadota > Alphaproteobacteria > Rhizobiales > Xanthobacteraceae > BOG-931. The sequence continues at coordinate 3,002 of JASHSE010000249.1, forward strand.
TATGGCGTAGGCGCCGATCACCGGGCTGCCCTTGAAGCCGCCGACCGAAGAGACGATGATGATCGAACCGTCTTTGCGCGCGAGCATTTGCGGTGCCACCATGCCGATCAGCCAATGGTTGGCGAGCACGTTGTTGTCGAGGATCTTGCGGAACTGCTCGTCAGTGATCGTGGCCATCGGCCCGTAGTGAGGATTGGACCCGGCGTTGCACACCAGCACGTCGATTTTGCCGAAGGCGCGCATCGTCTCGTCGACCAGATGCTTGAGCTCATCCTTCGCCGAGATGTTGGCGGCGACCGCAATGGCGCGGCCGTCGCCGCACTTGGCGTTGATCGCCGCCGCGACCTGCCGGCAGGGTTCGATGTGGCGGGAGGAGACGACCAGGCGCGCGCCCTGTTCGGCCATGCGCTCGACGATGGCACGGCCGATACCGCGCGACGAGCCGGTGACGATTGCGACCTTGCCGGTCAGGTCGAATAGCGACAAGGCCGTTTCCTCCACTTGCACTTTATCTATCTTGCACGCCAGCTTATTCAGGGCCCGGCAGGCCGGCAAGCGAGGAGGAGAGACGATGACCGCCGTCAATTCCGTGACCGATCTGACCCGAGAAGACGATATCGCCGTGCTGACCATCGATTCGCCGCCGGTCAACGCGCTTTCCGCGGACGTGCGCAACGGGCTGTGCAGCGGCGCCCAACAGGCGGCGGCCGACCCCGCGGTGAAGGCCATCGTGGTGATCTGCGCCGGCCGCACCTTCATTGCCGGCGCCGACATCGCCGAATTCGGCAAGCCACCGAAGGGCGCAACCCTGCCGGAAATCCAGCGGGCGCTCGAAGGCGCGCCGAAGCCGATCATTGCCGCCGTGCACGGCACCGCGCTGGGCGGCGGCTTCGAAGCGGCGCTGATGTGCCATTACCGGGTCGCGGTGCCCTCGGCCAAGTTCGGGCTGCCCGAGATCAAGCTCGGACTCATTCCCGGCGGCGGCGGCACCCAGCGCCTGCCGCGCCTGACCGGCGTCGAGAAGGCGCTCGACATCATCCTCTCCGGCAGGCCGTTCTCCGCGCAGGAGGCGCTGCAATGGGGCGTGATCGACGCGCTGGTCGAGGAAGGCCGGTTGCATGAAGGCGCTCTCGGCTTCGCCCGCAAGGTGATCGACACAAGGATGCCGTTGCGCAAGGTCCGCGATCTCAACGACAAGGTCGAAGCGGCGCGCGGCCGCACCGAGATTTTCGACAAGGTGCGCCGCGGCTACGGCAAGAAATTCCGCGGCTTCGAGGCCTGGCAGTCGGCGCTGCGCGCGGTGCA
>JASHSE010000250.1 GCA_030036975.1 Xanthobacteraceae bacterium
CGCCGTCGAGCAGTTGCAGGAGCATATCGATGCTTTCATCGCGGCCTACAACGAGACAGCCGAGCCATTCGCCTGGACCAAGAAAAAAGTCTACCAACGCCGGTTCAAAAATCGCCGTATCACTCAACTTTGATTCCGGGTACTAGGCTCTAGACTCCGAGCGCTCGATGAGTGATTACTCAGCCTCTTCTTTATGCTTTTGGTCCGCAACGACATTCTTGCTTGTCTTATGGATTCGTCTTCCTAAAACAGACCTACTCCGACAACGAGTACGATCAACATGGCCAGAAGGACATACGCAGCATACGCATTGACATGCCCAACATGCATCCGGCGCGCGAAGTGGGCCAAATGGCGCAGCGCACTTATCGGTGGTTGGAGCACGAAACGATCAATGATGTGAACTTCGCTATATTCGCGTTTGATCGCTGTGCGGAAATGAACGGCGACGGCCTCGGTACTCTCTTCGCTGGCAGCCGGCGTCACCAGGGCCGCGAAAATCACCCGCACCGGGTTCGAGAAACCCGTCGCCGTGTAAGTGAGTCCAGGCAGCAGGTGACGCATTCCGCCGTCCCAGGCTGAGCGGCGCGCCAACGTTCTGGAAAGCGTCGGCAGTCGGAACAGGACAAAAATCAATCCGAGAATGGCAGCGAGTACCACGACCATGTAGCTCGTCGACATGGCGAACACGACAGGATTGCGCTCCCCGCCTCGGTGCAGCACTACAAGGCCCCGTCCCGGGAGAAATTCCCGACCGACCTGGGCGCCAAGATCGTGAAATTCCGCGACGAACGCCGGTGGAAGCTTCTGCGGCTGTTGCGCATTTGTCGTGAAGAACGGTGGTACAAGCGCGGTGGCTGCGCTTTCGTGCGCGAGCGGTATTACGGCTCGATCGATCGCCGAAACCACGTAAGTCGGCAACACCCCGAGCATGACGCATAAAACGGCAAGCAGCCCCAGCGATGTCCGGACTCCAACATGGGCTTCGTGCGCCTCAGCAGCGGCCGATGAACGCGACATGCCGAGAAAGCCGGCGGCAAACACCTTGACGAAGCAGGTGACTGCAAGCCCGGCAGTCAAGGCCAACAGCGCGCCGCAGATGGCAAAAATGATCTTGATAGCTGTGGATGACAGAATGGCTGACCGCAGTATCGTTTGCAGCGTCAACCATTCGCTGACGAAGCCATTGAAAGGCGGTAGTGCTGCTATTGAGAGAACTCCGACCAAAAAGAAGGCGCTGGTCCACGGCATTGCGCGAATGATGCCGCCCAGCCTATCGAGCTCGCGAGTTCCAGTTCCCGCTTCCACGGCTCCGACGCCGAGAAAGAGCAACGCCTTGTAAACGGAATGATTGGCAAGATGGTAGAGCGCTGCGACTAAAGCAACGGCGCCAACGACTCGGTGATTGGTGGCAATGAAGACCATCGCGGCGCCAATGCCGGCCGCAACAATTCCCATGTTCTCAATCGTACTATGCGCGAGCAGCCGCTTCATCTCGCCTTGAATGGTTGCATAGAGAATGCCGATGAGTGCCGAAATGCTGCCAATCGCTAAGACGATCAGACCCGGAGCGACCGCCGTCGTAGGTGCGAGGTCAAGATTGACTCGCACGATTCCATAAACTCCCAAGTTGACGATAACTGCCGACAACAATGCCGAAATATTTGTCGGCGCGACTGGATGGGCCAGCGGCAGCCAGCTGTTGAGAGGTACGAGTCCGGCTTTCACTGCGAAGCCGAAGAAAGAAAGCAAGAAGATCGCCCAGCGCAGCGACTCGGCAACCGCAGGGGCGTTTGAGCGCAACGCTGCGAAGTCGAGTTCGCCGGTCGCCCCTGCTATCATGATGAAGGCGATCGCGACAGCAATTGTTCCGCCCTCGCTCATGGCCAGCATGACGTAACCGGCCCGCGAACTTTCGGTGCGTTCAAATTCGTAGTTTACGAGCAGATAGCTCGCGATCGACATTATCTCCCACGCGACGAGGAAGGAGATCACATCACTGGCAATGAGTATCAAGACGATCGAAGCAATCAGGATGTGATAGAGAGCGCTGAAATAGCGCAAATCATGATGCGCCAAGTATTTCGTCAGATACGCGCCGGAGAAGATCGAAACCGGCAAAAACACGAGGCCGGTGACGAAAATAAAGAAAGCCGAAAGTGGATCGGCGTCCAGCGTAAGCGTGCCCAATGTGAGAACCCGCCACAACGTGGCATGGAAGCGGGCTCCGAACGCGAGGAGCAAGGCGCTTGCGATCAAAAGGATCAACGCGGCCAGTGAAGCGATGATCGCGAGCACAATCGGCTGCCATCGCTGCGGGCTCGCGAACGGCAGGACTGCTCCTGCTGCACACAAGAGGAAGAATACCAGGACAAGCTGCGCAGCCACGGTCATGCGCTCTCCTTTGACTCTCCTGGTGCACGGGGAAAGACGCTTGATGGCGGCTTTCTTTCGACCACTAGCAATAATCCATGCAGAATCGCCAATGGCGGCGGCGGGCATCCCGGCACGACGACATCGACCGGAATGACGTCGGCAAGGCCCGCGGCGGCGGCAAAGCTCGGGCCAAAAACGCCGCCCGATGCTGCACAAGCTCCAATAGCGACAACTCGTTTTGGGGTCGGCAGCGCCTCATATGTTTTGCACAGCGGCAGCCGCATAGCGTCCGAAACAGGCCCGGCAACAAGCAAGACATCAGCATTACGCGGCGTTGGCGTGATGAAGAAGCCGAGCCGATGCAGGTTGTAATAGGGATTGTTAATCTGTCGCGCCTCGCTCATGCAGGCGCCACAGGCGCCCGCGTCAACAAACCGAATGTGCAGCGAACGGCCGAAGATCGCCGCGAGCTTTCGCGGCGCCTTCTCATCGACATACGCCGCCCACTCGAAGCCTTGTTGCCACGTTGCCGGCTGGTCCACCCCGCGTTGGCAGCGGAAGCAATGGACGCAACGGCGCTGATCGATTGCAATTCCACTGTCGTTGGGAGCAATAGCCTGCGTGGGGCAATTCCCGACAAGTTGGTCTACCGCTGCCGTCGATCTTAAACTGGTCCCAATCGGGCGACCCGGCGAGATGCCCGGCGCGTCATCCGGTCTGGCGGGATAGGATGTGCTCCTTATCCCCGTACGAAGTCCCTTGAGAACCCAGTTTGCCATCGCGCCCTCTATCGATCGCACTCAGCGTTCGACAACCCAAAGCTCGCAAGAATGATCGGAAAGTCCTGGAAAGCAAAATTCTCGGCCGCGAGATGGAAGCCGTGCCAGTTTGTGAATGACGGCGGCGTCACGCGGTAGCGACTAACCGTGCCGCCGTCGTCGAGCCGCACCCAGTGGAAAGCTGCACCAAGTGGTGCCTCAACTGCGGAAAGAGCTGCACCGGCGCGCAGCTGAAGCTCATCCGAGCAGACTGCTCCATCAGGCAACGATGACAGCACATTGTCGATGATGCCGGCTGATTGTCCGGCCTCCGCGAACAGGACACGCAAGCGGGCATAGCCATCGCCCTCTCGCTCGACGGG
>JASHSE010000251.1 GCA_030036975.1 Xanthobacteraceae bacterium
TTCAGGTCGGAGCGGCGGCGCGCTAGCCGGCATGGGGCACGCCCTCCTGGGTGACGTAGGTGTCGCGCTCCGGGTCGTAGCAATAGGGTTCGAGGGTGACGACCGGCGTGCGTTCGAAATTGTGCGCGGGCGGCGGCGAATGCGTCGCCCATTCGAGCCCGGTGGCGCGCCACGGATTGGCGGATGCCTTGCGGCCGCGGAACAGCGACCAGCCGAGATACAACAGCGGCAGGATATAGGCGATAGCCAGGATCGAGGCGCCGGCGGACGACAGCAAATTCCACGACTGCCATTCGGGCGGATAGGTATAGGAGCGGCGCGGCATGCCGAGATAGCCGAGAATGAACTGAGGGAAGAACGTCAGATTGAAGCCGACATAAGTGAGGATTGCGGCAAAGCGCGCCCACATTTCCGGATACATTCGGCCGGTCATTTTCGGCCACCAGTAATGCAATGCGCCGAAGAACGCGCTGACCGTGGCGCCGACCATGATGTAGTGAAAGTGTGCGACGACGAAGTAGGTTCCGTGCACATCGACGTCGATGCCGAGCGTCGCCAACATCAACCCGGTGACGCCGCCGAGCGTGAACAGCAGCACGAAGCTGAGCGCGTACAGCATCGGCGCATCGAAAATAATGCTGCCCTTGTGCAGGCTGACGGTCCAATTGAACACCTTGATGGCGGAGGGAACGGCGACAAAGAAAGTCATCAGCGAGAACGCGACTCCCGAATAAATCGAGATTCCGGCGACGAACATGTGATGGGCCCAGACGAAGAAGCTCAGGATCGCAATCGCCATCAGCGCCATGGTCATGCCCGCGTAGCCGAAGATCGGCCGGCGCGCGTAGCAAGGAATGATCTCGCTGACGACGCCCATGGCGGGCAAAATCATGATGTAGACGGCGGGATGCGAATAGAACCAGAACATATGCTGCCAGAGCAGCGGGTCGCCGCCATGGTTGGGATCGAACAGGCCGACGCCGAGGAACCGTTCGACCCCGAGCAGGAACGTGTCCATCGCCAGAACCGGCGTTGCGGTCAGCATCACCACGCTCACAGCGTAAATTCCCCAGACGAACAGCGGCAGCCGCATCCAGGTCATGCCCGGCGCGCGCAAGCGATGGATGGTGACGATGAAGTTGAGCGCGGTCATGATCGAGGAGAAGCCGTTGATGAAGACGGCCATGGCGGCGGCGAACACGTAGCCATTGGCATAGGACGTCGACAGCGGCGTGTAGAACGTCCAGCCGGTATCCGCGCCGCCCATAACCAGGGTAAAGAGCACGACGAGTCCGGAAAGATTGAACACGTACCAGCTGCCGAGATTGACGCGCGGAAAGGCAAGATCGCGGGCGCCGATCATCAACGGCACGAAGAAATTTCCGAACGTGGTCGGGATCGATGGGATGAGAAAGAACCACACCATGATGATGCCGTGCATGGTGAACATGCGGTTGTACACTGCCGGCTGCAGCAGGCCGCCGGGCGTGGCGAGGTTGAGCCGCATCAAGGTCGCGGCGAATCCGCCGATGAAGAAGAAAAAAGTGATGGAGGCGAAGAACAGCAGCGCGATGCGCTTGTGGTCGCGCGTCAACAGCCAGGAGGCGACGGTATTCTCCTCGGTCAGATAGCTCGGCTCCGAGAAAGCGGCGGCCGGCTCGGCCGCCGGCCCGCGTTCGTCAGTGGTGACGCTCATCGGGCGGACTCCTGCTTACCGAGCGATTTGATGTAGGCGACGAGCTTCAGCAGATCGTCCTCGCCGAGCTGCCCGGCAAAATCCGGCATCAGCGGCGGGTAGCCGGCGACGGTGAAGCTGCGCGGATTGAGAATGCAGTCGCGGATGTAGGCTTCGTCGGCAAAGCGCACCGAGCCGTCCTGCAGATGCACGTAAGTGCCGTAGAGGCCGGCCAGCGACGGCGCGTGCACCGTGCTGTTGTCGCCGTGACAGCCGCTGCAGCCGTGGGCGCGGAACACCGCCTCGCCCTGTTCGGCCAAGGATTCGTGCACGCCCTGCTCGGTGAGCCAGCGCGCGTAATCGGGGCCGCTCAAGACGTCGACCTCGCCGTCCATGGTCGCGTGCTGCAGCCCGCAAAATTGCGTGCATTCGAGCTTGAAGACGCCGGTTTTGTCGGCCTTGAACCAGATCGTTTCCAGCGTGCCGGGCACCACGTCGCGCTTGATGCGGAACGCCGGGATGAAGAAGCTGTGAATCACGTCTTCCGACGCCATCACCACCCTGATGGTCTTGTTGACCGGCACGTGCAGCGCGTCGATCTCGCGCTGGCCGCCCGGATGCTCGATCTTCCACATCCATTGCTTGGCAACGACGTAGACCTCCTCGTCGCCGCGCGGCGCCTGGTACAGCCAGATGTAGATCGCGGCGCCCCAGACGAAGAGAACGAGAAAGGCGCCGAGCGTGGCGACGGTCCAGCCGATCTCGAAATGCCAGGTCTTTTTGACTCGGTCGGCGCGCGAGGTAGCGCTGCCTTTGCGGTAGCGGATGCAGAACGTCAGCATCATGGCGACGACGGTCACCATGATCAGGCCGGAGACGCCGAGCTCGGCGATGTAGAGATTGTTGACTACGATCGCGTTGACGGCGGCGGTATCGGGCCAAAATGGAATCCAGTTATACATCAATGGCCTGCATCAGCCGTGGCGCCGACGGCGAATAACGGTGAACAGTGCGATAAGAGCGAAACCCGCGGCGAGATCGGCGGCGGTGAATGCGGTGAGTACCGGCACGGTGAAGCGGCCCAGCGGCACACCTTGCACGTGACACAGCAGCACGATGCGCGTGAGCAGACCGGGCGATTTATCCTGCTCGGCGTCGGCCAAGGCGCCGACCAGATCGCGCGGCGCGACGGCTACACCCTCGACATAGCGGCTGATCACGCCGTCGGGCGCCGCTATGATAAAGCCGGCGGGATGAATGTAGGCGTCGGCCAGGGAATCGTAGCGATAAGGAAATCCGACCGCATCGGCGACCGCGCGCACGGCTGGCGCAGTGGCGGTGAGGAAATGCATGCCACGCTCCGCGCCCTCACGGTCCAGCAGCGCGGCATATTTCGTCCGCGCCGCCGCGGCGTCCGCGGCCGTGTCGCGCGGATCGATGCTGATCGCCACCAGCTCGTAGTCGCGGCCGGGCTCAAGCGGCAGCTTAGCGAGCGCCCCGGCAACGAGATTGCGCAGCGTCACGCCGCATAATGACGTGCAGCGCAGATAGTCGAGCACGAGAATGACCGGAGACTTGCCGAAATAAGTCCCGAGCGTAACCGGGCGGCCGCTTTCGTCGGTCGTTGTCGCCGCCAGGGGCAAGCGAGCGCCTGGATGCGGCTGGAACGCAAGCTCCGCGAGGTCGCCTCCGGCGACAAGTGCAGGCCGCGATGGGCTCGGTAGCGTGATCGCGGCGAGCAAAGTGCCGGCGCAGAGCACCAAGGCAACGATCAAGACCCAGGCGGTGCGTTTCATTGCTGCCCCTTCTTCTTGGGAAAGCCGGGCGCGCCGCTCGCCGCGAGCTTTTTCATCGCCTGTTCGATCGGGATGTGCACGACGCCCTTCTGCTTATCGATCCAGTAATAGGTATTGAGGCGCCGCTCCTCGTCGGCGCGGAATTTTTGCAGGTCGCCCTCAGCGTCGGTCTCAAGCCGCGGGCCGGGCGGTGTGATGTGCAGCGTGCGGTCGACGTCCGGCAGCGCAGTCGGATAGGCGGCAATCAGCACGAAACACGAGATGACCAGGAGCACCGGTATGCCGAGGTAAATCAGCGCCACCGGCCGCAGCGACCAATCGCTCGGCTCGAACGCGGTGGCGGGGTTCTCCTCCTGAACGGTTTTGTTATGAATCGTCTCAGCCATGATCCGCCGTCCAGATCGGGGCGCCGGCCGGCGCGGGTTGGCGCGCGTAACGCAAGCCGAAGGCAAACAACAGCACCATGGCGCCGCCGAGCGCCAGGATCGCCGCCACGTCGAGCCAGAACGGCGTCGGCGCCGTGAATTCCGGCATGACCAGGAGCCAAGTGTGGGCGAGCCGGCTGATCAGAATGGACACGCAGACGATTGCGACGGCGGCGCGACTGCGCTTGCCCGGCGCCCACAGCAGCACGAAGAACGGTACGATGAATCCGAATACGGCCGAGACGTAGATCGCCGGCCGCCACGCCGAATCGAGGCGCTTCAAATACCACGGGATCTCGGTTCTGAGGTTTTCTTCCCAGATGATCAGAAACTGCATGAATTCGAGGTAAACCCAGAAGATTGTGGTGGCGAAGACGATCTGCGACAGGTCGACCATGTGCCGCCGGCGCTCGTCGCCCGGCCAACCAAACAACGCGACGGTCAAGAGCACGACGGCCATGCCGGTGTTGAACCAGCTTGCGCCTTGCGCATAGGTGAAAACCGAAGACCAGAATTTCGGCTCGAGCGACAGAATCCAGTCGATCGAGGCAAAGCCTGCCGAAAAGGCGAGCGCGATGAGGCCGAGGCCGCTGATCCACGAGAGTCCGGGCGCGATCGGCAGCCGGCCGGCGCGCCGACCCCACAGCGCATACGCCGCGAGCAGATTCCACAGCACGACATAGATCGCGTAGCGGATGAAGAAAGCAGCGGGATTGAGATAGAAGACATTGCCCAGGTCGGACGGCGGATGGGTCCAGCCGTAGAGCGACGGAAGCCCGATGAAAGCCAAAATGCCGGCGAGGCTCGCCAGCGGCATGGTGGCGATCGCGGCGTCAAGCGACGGCCGCGCCGTCGCCATCCAATCGCCGCCGGAAAGGTCGTGCACCAAAACGAGCGTGACGCCGGCGAGCGGCAGGCCGAGCCAGAACAGATAGCTGCACAACCACGCTCGACAAAATGCGGCCGGATCGATGATGGCGCCGGCGACGCAACCGATAATGCCGAGCGCACCGAGCGCCGCGGCGGACGCGAGCCATTGGGTCTCGCGCCTCATTGCAGCGCGCTCCGTTGGTTCGGCGGCACGTCGGCGACGGTCGCGTCGGCGCTCGCCTGCAGCGCGCGGATATAGGCGACGATAGCCCAGCGGTCGGCCGGCTCGACCCGGCCCGCATAGGAGTACATGACGCCGTAGCCGTGGGTGATCACGTCATAGAAATGTTGGCTCGGTGCATTGCGCAGCGCGTCGCTGTAATAGGACGGCGGGCGTGGAAACCCGCGCTGCACGATCATGCCGTTGCCGTCGCCGAAGCGGCCGTGGCACGGCGAGCAATAAATGTCGAAACGCTGCCGGCCGCGCTGGAGCAACGCCATGGTGACCGGCGGCGCCGGCGGCGGATGCAACGGCTCGTCGCGCGCGACGACATGCGGCGGCGGCGTCACCGGCCAATTTGTCTGCGCGCCGTATGGTAGTTCGTAAGGATTGAGCTTCGGCTGATTGGCCATGTTGTCGCACGCCGCCAAGCCAAGCGCCGCGGCACCGGCCAGGCCTGCAATCGCGGTGCCGCGCCACGGTTTCACGCGCGCACCTCCTCGATCTGTTCGGCGCCGAGCCGTTCGAACTCGCGGCGGATGGTCGAGGCATCGAAGCGCGGGTCCGAGGCCTCGATGCAAATGACAAAGCGGTCGCGGGAGGCGCGGGCAAATGCTCTCGCTTCGAACACCGGGTGATAGAGTTTGGGCAAGCGCGATACCGCGAGCATGCCGAAAAAGCCGGCGGCGATCGCGACCAGCAGCATGAATTCGAACGTTCCGACCGTGAACGCCGGCCAGCTATTGTAGGGGCGGCCGCCGACATTGAGGGGATAATTCAGCGCTTCGTCCCAGTACTGGATCCAATATCCCCACGCCGCGCCCAGCACTGCGCCGGCAAACATCAGGCCGGGCAAGAGCCGCTGCGGCCGCGGGTGGATGACGCGGTCCAAACCTTCGATCGGATAGGGCGTGTAGGCTTCGAAGCTGCGATAGCCTTGTTGCCGCAGACGCGCGGCGGCGTCTTTGACCGCTTCCGCCGTATCGAACACCGCGACGACGCCGAAGAGATCCTTCATTTCGATCTCTCCGCTTCGACGACTTCGCGCACTTCGGCGATCGAGACGATCGGTGCAAAGCGCAGGAACAAAAAGAACAAGGTGAGGAACAGGCCGATCGTGCCGGCCAGCGCCGCCCAATCCCACAGCGTGGGAAAGAACACGCCCCAACGCGACGGCATGTAATTATGCTCGAGGCTTGCGGTGGTGAACATGACGCGTTCCTGCCACATGCCGACGATGATTCCGCCGGAGATCAGAAACAGCAGAAGCTGGTTGCGGCGCACGAGCGGCAGCCACAGCAGTTGCGGGATGACGATTGTGAGGATTTTTTCCGACCAGAACAGCGGCGCGGTGAAGCCGAATATGCGTTGGAAGAATTCCGTTCGCTCGGCGACGTCGCTGCCGTAGATCGGGCCGAATGCTTCCCACACATAGGCGTAGCCGAGCATCACGCTGCCGACCAGCATGACCTTGGCCAGGGCGTTGAAATGATATCCGGTGAGCACGTCGTGGAGGCCGTAACCCCAGCGCACCATGATGGTGAGCATCATGATCACCGCGGAGCCGGAGATGACGGCGCCGAAAAAGAAATAAGGCGGGAATTGGGTGTCGTGCCATCCGGGCGTCAGTCCGCCGGCAAAGTCGAGGCCGACGACGCTATGCACGGACACGACCATCGGCGCCATGATCGCCGACATGAT
>JASHSE010000252.1 GCA_030036975.1 Xanthobacteraceae bacterium
GGGCCTGGTGCGCGTTGCCGGCGAAATCTGGCGGGCCCGGGCGGAAGCGCCACTTTTGGCCGGAACGCATATCAAGGTCCTCAAGCGCGACGGTCTCGTCCTGCGCGTCGAAGCGATATGAGTGGTTTTAAAGATTGTTTCCCGGGCGCAGCGCAGCACGAAGTGGTGCGCTGCACCGCATCCGGGACACGAAAATAAGGAGCACAGCCATGTTCATCGCGCCTATCGTCGTCATCGTCATTTTGATTCTGATCTTTCTCTACGCCTCGATCAAAATTTTGCGCGAGTACGAACGCGGCGTCGTCTTCACGCTGGGCCGCTATACCGGCACCAAAGGGCCGGGTCTCATTCTGCTCTATCCGTTCATCCAGCAGATGGTGCGCGTCGACCTGCGCGTGGTGGTCGACGAGGTGCCGCCGCAGGACGTGATCTCGAAAGACAACGTCTCGGTCAAGGTCAGCGCCGTGATCTATTTCCGCGTCGTCGACGCCGAGCGCGCCATCATCCAGGTCAGCAATTATCTGGCGGCGACGAGCCAGCTCGCGCAGACCACTTTGCGCTGGGTGCTGGGCAAGCACGACCTCGACCAGATGCTGGCGGAGCGCGACAAGCTCAATTCCGACATCCAGGACGTGCTCGACAAGCAGACCGAGGGCTGGGGCATCAAAGTCTCCAACGTCGAGCTCAAGCGCATCGACCTCGACGAGAGCATGGTGCGCGCCATCGCCCGCCAGGCCGAGGCCGAGCGCGAGCGCCGCGCCAAGATCATCAACGCCGAGGGCGAGCAGCAGGCCGCGCAAAAGCTGGTCGAGGCCGCGCGCATCCTCGGCGGCGTGCCGCAGGCCATGCAGCTGCGCTACCTCGGCACGCTGTTCGACATCTCCAACGAACGCGGCTCGACCATCGTCTTCCCGTTCCCGCTGGAACTGTTGGAGGCGTTCAAGGGGCTGACGCAACAGCGGACGTGAATACGCCCTACGGAGAGCGCACGATGGTTGCTTCTCACCCGATCCGCGCCGTCGGCATCGCATGGTATTCGCGACAAGACTATCGCCGCGTTCTCGACATCATGGAGGATGCGGACCAGTTGCCCGGCACTTTTGACCAAGCAAGGCTCGCTCGCGGTGGAGTAGCGATTTCGTAGCCCGGGTTGAGCGCAGCGAAACCCGGGGCCGGCAGTGAAGATTGCGAGGCTGAGCCCGGATTTTGCTCCGCTCAATCCGGACTTTGCACACACGCGCTACTTTGACGCCCGCGTTCGTTCATCGACGCGGGCGAGCCTGTCATCAAGCGTCACCAATTCGGCCCGGAGCGCGCGGGCGAGCCAAAGATAGCTCGCATCATAGACCGACAGCTTGGTCCGCTCTGCCAGGGCGATCGTCGCCGCAAGATCAATCGTCTCCAGCGTTATGGAGAGGTCTTCGAACAAAGAGAATGCCTGCCGCAGCGCGTCGCGTTCGCTTGGCAAGGCGCGCATCTTCTTCAGGCACGCATTTGCCACCTCGAATCCGATGAGGTTCGGCGCGTAAAGCGAGGCGCCACGCAGGCGTGCGACAACCGTATCACGTGGCCGCTCATTGAACAGCAGCGCGACGACTGCGGATGCGTCGACGACCCTATCGGTCACGGTCTTGGCGGACGAGCCGCGCCGCCTCGTTTCGGCGTGTCAGACCAAGCATGCTCACTCTTTCTGCAACCTCGTCGACCGATAGTCGGCGCGGCGCGGCTGCGGCCGCCGCCTCGATAAGCGCCCGCAATTCGCCTTGCAGGGAACGATGGTTTGCCTTGGCGCGCTGGCGTAGGCGCGCGACCTGCTGCTCCGGCACGCCTTTGATCGAGACGTCCATAAACACGCTCCATAATTATTCTGTAATGGAGCATAAAAAGTTCCGATTGGCAACCATTGCGCGGGAGACATAAGAACTGTTTTGAGATCGCAGTCATGATTCGTAAATTCGCACCAATCAGCGCGTGCGCCGGCGTGCCGAGCCAAACGACCGAGCGCAAAAACCCGCGTTGAATCAATGCGGCTTGCCTCTAGCCGCAATAACGCTTGACTCCGCCAGCGCGCCGACTAGAAGGCCGCGCCGTCTCGCTTCATGCAAGGACGCCGGCCGGTCACTCCGGCTGGCGGAGCGAGAGCGGTGCCCGCGGGCAGGGGCTCGTCACCTCCGCTCCCGGGCGGCTTCGGGACAACGCCCGGCCGGCATTACGACCGGCCTGCGAGTCGATCGCTGGACTGGGACAGGCGGGGGCGGGTCACGCCCGTCTTTTCGCCACGTCCTAGGAAGCGCGTCTGGAGCCGAACGGCGGCGTTGGTTCGCTGCCGCAAGAGCCGCGGTGGAACGCCGGTAGGCGCGCCGCCCCCTCCCATTCCCTCCCCCGCTTGCGGGCGAGGGAATGGGAGGGGGCGGAGCCGCACCCGTATGGTGCGGAGGTTGGCGTTGGCGTCTGCCGGCGTTCCGCCTGCCTTGTTTTATTTTGTTTCTTTTCTTCGTAGCCCGGGTGAGCGAAGCGATACCCGGGGCCGACAGTGAAGATTGCAATGCCGCTCCCGGATATCGCTTCGCTCATCCGGGCTATAGGAACGCGCCAAGCTTGATCGAGCCGAAGCCGGTCCTACCGCCCGGTCTTAAAAGTTCGGCGTGACGCGATCAAAAACGCTCGGCGTCTTTTTCGTGCCGTGCTGCAGACCTCGGATGCAAAAAACCGCATCGCGAGAACGAGATTGCTTGTCTCTTTCCTCCACCGCGAAGCGGAGGAGGGAGCATAGGCGGCCGTCGGCCGTCGTGCTTTTGAAACGCCGACGCGAAGCGTCGGCTATGGCG
>JASHSE010000253.1 GCA_030036975.1 Xanthobacteraceae bacterium
CCTTGTACCGACGCGATCGTTGCCGCCGGCGTGGCGCGGGTGGTTTCGGCGCTGGAAGATCCCAATCCGGAAGTGGCGGGAAGCGGTCATGCGCGCCTCGCCGCGGCCGGGATCGCGGTCGAGATTGGCAGCGGCGGCGCACAAGCGCAGCGCGATCACGCCGGGCACATCCGGCGCATGCGGGACGGCCGGCCGCACGTGGCGCTCAAGCTCGCGCTTTCCGCCGACGGCAAAGTGGCCGCCGCGGGACGCCGTCCGCTGCCGATCACCGGGGAGGCGGTGCGTGAGCGCGTGTATCTCATCCGTGCGCAGAGCGATGCGATCGGCATCGGCATCGGCACGGCGCTCGCCGACGATCCGATGTTGACCTGCCGGTTGCCCGGCATGTCGCGCTATTCACCGGTGCGTGTCGTGCTCGACAGCACGCTGCGGCTGCCGCTCGATTCGCGGCTCGCCAAAAGCGCGCGCGAGGTGGCGGTCTGGGTGATTGCCGCGCTTGAAGCGCCGCATTCGGCCGAAGGGAGTTTGCGGGCGCAGGGCGTGGACGTGTGTCGGGTCGCGGCGACGAGCGGTCGTCTCGATCTTGCGGCCGTGCTCAAACTCCTTGCGGACCGCGGCATCACCCGGCTTTTGGTCGAAGGCGGCCCGACATTGGCCACCGCATTGCTTGCCGCCGACCGCGTCGATGAGGCAATGCTGTTTAAGTCGGCGAAATCCGTCGGGGCTGACGCTATCGATGCGTTCGACCAACCAGCGAGTAGCGCGCTGTCGCGGCTTACGCTTGCCGAGACCGAACAGATCGGACCTGACCGGCTTGAGATTTATCAACGCGAGTGAATCCGATGTTTACCGGCATTGTCAGCGACGTCGGCGAAGTGATTGACGTTGAGGAGAAAGCCGACGGACTGCGGCGGCTCACGGTTGCTACCAGCTACGATCCGGAGACGATCGAGGTCGGCGCCTCGATCGCCTGCTCGGGAATCTGCCTCACCGCGGTCGGGCGCGGCAAAACCGGCAACCGCGCCTGGTTCGCGGCCGATGCCGCCGCCGAGACATTGCGGCTCACCACCGCCGCCGACTGGCGGCGCGGCACGCGCCTCAATCTTGAACGCTCGCTGCGGCTCGGCGACGAATTGGGCGGCCACCTCGTCAGCGGCCACGTCGATGGCATAGCAGAACTTTTGGCCCGCGACGATTTCGTCGACATGGCGGCGTTGTCGCTGCAGACGCCCGCCGAGCTCGCGCCTTTCATCGCGCCGAAGGGCTCGGTCGCACTCGATGGCGTGTCGCTGACGATCAACAAGGTCGAAGGCGACACGTTCTCGGTGCTCATCATTCCGCACACGCTGAAGGTTACCACGCTTGGCGGGCTTGAAGTCGGCGCCCGGCTCAATCTCGAAGTCGACCTCATGGCCCGCTACGCCGGCCGCCTGTTGGAGGCGACGCGGTCACGCTGACGGCTTGACGGATCGGGGCGTATATATTAGCTAATGTCTTAGCTAAGGAGGCGTGAATGGCCTCGGTCACGATCCATAAGGCCAAGACGAATCTTTCCAAGCTCATCGCTCGCGCAGAGGCCGGTGAGGAAGTGGTGATCACGCGCGGGAGGGACCCCGTAGTGCGGCTTGTCCCGGTATCCACTGGAAAGCGACGGCTTGGATTCGGGATGCTTAAGGGCAAGGTAGCTGATTTACCCGACGAATTTTTCTTCGCGCCCTTGCCGGAAGAAGAGTTGCGATTGTGGGAAGGAGAGGATGAAGTTCCTCTTCGATAGCCACGCACTGGTTTGGTTTCTCAAGGGCGACGAGCGCTTTCCACGTTTGCTGCGGCGGCGGCTTGAATCCGAAGACACACAATTTGTGATCAGCGCAGCGTGCGTGTGGGAAATGGCGACAAAGGTTCGGCGGGGTAAATGGCCCGAAGCAGGACCTGTCCTGGACAATCTCACTGCGGTGCTGGCAAGCAGTATCTACACCCCGCTTCCGATTTCCATCGAACATGCGCGGGTTGCCGGACTTTTCGCATGGCGGCATCAGGATCCATTTGACCGGATTCTCGCCGCCCAATCACAAATCGAGACCATTACGCTGGTCACAGCCGATCCGGTGTTTCGTGA
Source organism: Xanthobacteraceae bacterium (assembly GCA_030036975.1). Taxonomy (GTDB): domain Bacteria; phylum Pseudomonadota; class Alphaproteobacteria; order Rhizobiales; family Xanthobacteraceae; genus BOG-931. The sequence goes on from JASHSE010000253.1 coordinate 2,117, forward strand.
TTTCGGCACCGCCGTGATGTGGTAATCGTCGCTGCAACGGTAAGCCCGCGACGCTTGTTCGCCTCCGCTGCGCTTGCTACCACCGCGGTTGCACAACGGAGCGCAGCGAATGGCGGGGCCGCGACAGGGCAAGCGTCGCAAGAGCGACGGCAATGGGGCGCGCATGCTCGTGGTCGAGGCGCGCTTTTACGAAGAGATCGCCGATGCGCTCCTTGCCGGGGCGACGCGCGCGCTCGACGAGGCGCAGGCGAGCTTCGATCGCATCAGCGTGCCGGGCTCGCTGGAAATTCCGACCGCGATCGCGATCGCGGCGGATGCGGCAGCCCGCCGGCGGCGGCCTTACGACGGCGCGGTGGCGCTCGGCTGCGTGATCCGCGGCGAAACCATTCATTTCGAGATCGTCTCGCAGCAATCGGCGCGCGGGCTGATGGAGCTGTCGCTGGCGCGCGGCCTGCCGATCGGCAACGGCATCGTCACCGTCGAGAACGAAGCGCAAGCGTTGGCGCGTGCCCGCATGGACGAGCAGGACAAGGGCGGCGACGCGGCGCGCGCCGCGCTGGCGCTGGTCGCGCTCAAGCGGCGGCTTGCGGAGCGGTGACATGGCGCTGCCGGCCAAACAATTGAACGCAGCGCGCAAGGCCAACAAACGCGGCGCCGCGCGGCTTGCCGCCGTGCAGGCGCTTTATCAGATGGACCTCGTCGGTACCGGCTTGAACGAGATTTTGACGCAGTTCGAAACGCACTGGCTCGGCGGCGAAGTCGAAGGCGCGCAATACCGGCCGGCGGCGGCGGCGTTCTTCCGCGACATCGTCGGCGGCGTGGTGCGCGAGCAGGGCCGGCTCGATCCGCAGATCGACGCGGCGCTCACCCGTGGCTGGCCGCTCAAGCGCATCGAGGCGGTTTTGCGCGCGGTGCTGCGTGCGGGTGCCTACGAGCTGGCGTGCCGGTCCGATGTGCCGGCGCGCGTTGTCACTGCTGAATATGTCGATGTCGCCGCCGCTTTCGTCGACGAGGAGGAGACCGGCATGGTCAATGCCGTGCTCGATCAATTGGCGCATCAGCTGCGCGCCGCCGAATTCTCCCGCGGCTAGTCGCGCGCCATGGCGAGCGGCGACGAGCAATCGGCCGAGGAGCGCCTGATCGCGCGTTATTTTCGCCCGCTGGCGACGCATCCTGGCGCTTTCGGATTGGCTGATGATGCCGCAATCCTGACCCCGCCGCCCGGCTGCGATCTAGTGCTGACCACTGACGGCGTCATCGCCGGCGTGCATTTCTTCCCCGACGATCCACCCGACACCATCGGGCGCAAGGCGCTGCGGATGAATCTGTCCGATCTTGCGGCCAAAGGGGCAAAGCCGCTCGGCTTTCTCATGTCGGCTGCGCTCCCGGCCGGCATTGATGAGAGATGGCTTGCCGGATTTGTTGCAGGCCTGGGCGCCGACGCGGAGCGTTATCAATGCCCCTTGCTCGGCGGCGATACCGACCGCACGCCGGGCCCACTATCGATCTCGATCGCCGCGTTCGGCGCCGTGCCGCAGGGCAAGATGGTGCGCCGCTCCACGGCGAAAGCAGGCGATCGTGTCGTGGTGACCGGCACCATCGGCGACGCGGCGCTCGGCGTGCGGCTGCGCCGTGACGATGGCTTGGCGGATCGGTTGCGGTTGCCGGAGTCCATGCGCAATCACCTGCGCCAGCGTTATCTCTTGCCGCAGCCGCGCAACGTGTTGGCCGAAGCTTTGGTGCAGCATGCCTCCGCCGCCATGGACGTTTCCGACGGTCTCGCCGGCGACTTGGCAAAGCTATGCCGCGCGTCCGCCATTGCCGCGGAAATCGACGTCGCGCGCGTACCGCTGTCGGACGCCGCCCGTGCTGCTTTGGCGGCCGATCCGGCGCTGATCGAGACGGTGCTCACCGGCGGCGACGATTACGAAATCCTGCTGGCGATTTCGTCGGAACGGTTTGCGCCGTTTCGTGCAGCAGCCGGGCACGCCGGCGTGCCAGTCAGCGAAATCGGCCGCTTGTTTGCGGGGGAGGGCGCGCGCTTCATGCGAGGTGGCAAAGAGCTGACATTCGTCCGGCCGTCGTTCAGTCATTTCTAGGCATGGATTCGTTGAGGCGAAGCCAGTCTGGACTTGACTTCTCGACTTATGCATTCGGGGCGAAGGCACACGACTGGGCAGGCAAACCCGCTCGGTTCGGCCGAAAATGGTCCATCCCCCGTTGGGAGCCCGCCGCCGCCGTGGCGGTCCTCCGATTGCCGACTGGGCAGGCGGATCCGAATAGACAGAACTGGGGCAAACGAAACCGGGCTCATGGGTCGGCGTTATTGGTAGTCGGGGACATCGGAGACTACGAAATGACCAGCATGAAGACTTTGGCCCTCGCGATTGGACTCGCGTTTGCTGCCTCCTCATCCGCCCTTGCCCAGCAGGGCAATCCCGCGACCAACGCGGCGGCAAGTGGCGGCAGTGGAACGCATCAAACCGCTCCAAAAACAGGGACAGCGGCTAACAGGCAGAAGGTTATGGGCAATCAGAACGGTTACAGGGGACTTGCTGCCCGCCCTGCCAGGCGAATCGCCGTCGTCCGTCGTCCAAGACGACTTTTCGCCTATCATCGGATGTCCCCTCGATGTCGCCAGCTCCTGCGTTCGGGACGGCCTCTGCCGCGGAGCTGTCGCTGAGAGCCGCTTTTTATTGTGGCAGGCGATGATCTGAGGATCGCCATAATGTGCGGCCGAAATTCCGGCCGCACATGATCAAAGCTGCCAAAGTTGGCGCCGGTCCTGGTCGTGACGGCGGCAGTGCGATAGCGGGTCAGTCTGGCTGTGTGCTCGCTTGATTCCAAACATGTCGCCCTCCTGATTTCGATGCAAGGGCGACTATCTACAATTGTCCGGCAGCGTGGTGCGTACGAGTCCCCGATGCGGACAGCGATGGCTGTCACGATCAAGTGGAAAACAGGACGCGGGCCCCCACATTAATGAACAATCGCTGGTCTCCCCGTCCGCAGTTTTACCGCGCCGTTGCGTTCGCCGCAGGCGCCCGTGCTGTGGCTCGGCCGTGATCGCCGGGCTCGCTGCTGCGCCGGCGCATTCGGTGTAACGCCGATCACCCGAATTCGGTTGGGCGAACCCCGTGCGCGTGTTTTTGCATTATAATTGACCGCTCCTGGATTGCGCGGCGCGCACTCGAGGCTACCAAGAGAGGATCGTTACATGCCAAAGGCGAGGGGAATGCGCGGGACGGCAAGGCATTCGGCGGTGCGGCGGCCGGCGCAAAAATCGGCCCGGCGGGCGAGCAAGGCTTCCGCGCGCACGCGCGCGACGGTGCGGAAGACCAAGCAGGGTCCGCGCCGGCAGCGGTTCGTGGCGAGTCACCTCAATCCGGACGCGTTCGAAGGCGGCTTGCGCTCCTATGCCAAATATCGCGATCTCGGCATCGCGGCCGCGACCAATGGTTTGGCTCGCGCGCACGTCATCCAGATGATCCCGCCCTGCGACCCGGCGGTGGTGTCGAAGCGGCACTACCACGAGGTCGACTTCCAGATGATCTACGTGCTCAAGGGCTGGATCAAAGGCGAGTACGACGGCGCCGGCGTGGTCACCATGCGCAAGGGCTCGTGCTGGCTGCAGCCGCCGAAGATCAAGCACACGGTGCTCGACTACTCGGACGATTGCGAGCTTCTGGAAATTATCCTGCCGGCCGATTTCAGGACGGTGGAGCTGGAATAGCTTCGTCATTCCGGATCGCCGCGCAGCGGCGAGTCCGGAATCCATAAGCTCTGCGCTGGGTTATGGATTCCGGGCTCCTCGCGGAGCTTGTCATCGGCCGGCCGCTTCGGGCCGGACCCGTTGGCTTGGCCCCGGATGACAACGAAATAATCCGGCTTGGCTCTACATCCCGCGGCGCGGCGCCGCCGCGAGAAAGTCTCGCAACTGCGCCGCGTAGAACTCGGCCATGCCGGTGGTGCCGTGGCCGCGGGTCTGGTCGCTCACCGGTATCAGATAGAGCTTGCCGTTCTTCACGCGCTTGAGCGGCGCGCGCGGAATAGTCGGCGGCCGACGCCGATAGGGGCAGCAGCGCACCGAGGATTGCACAGGCGGCGAATAAGCGCGCTTTGGACATGGCGGCCTTCCTCGCTGGCGGATTTGGCCGTCCGGTAAACCTAGACGATTTTCCAGTCCCTTTGAATTCGGTGCGATTCGGCGCGAAAATGCCACTCGCCGTTGCGCGCGTGGGCGTTTTATGCGATGTCCGCGGCGACTTGCGCCGCGAGGCGGGCTTGATCGCGCGGCGGGCGCCTTCCACCTACCTTCCGGGTCGGCTCCCCGTGGCCGGCCCTCTCAACAGCTGGGGTTTTCCGCCATGAACGTGTTGTGGCTCATCATTCTGTGCGGCGTTTTGGCCGTGATCTACGCCGTCTGGGCCACCTATTCGGTGATGCAGGCCGACCCGGGCAGCGAGCGCATGCAGGAGATTTCGGCCGCAGTCCGCGTCGGTGCACAGGCCTATTTGCGACGGCAATATGCCACCATCGCCGCGGTCGGCGTGATCATCTTCCTGATTGTCGGCTTCTTGCTTGGCTGGCCGGTTGCCATCGGCTTCGCCATCGGCGCCATTCTGTCCGGTTCTGCCGGCTTCATCGGCATGAACGTCTCGGTGCGGGCCAATGTGCGCACGGCGCAGGCGGCGATCGGATCGCTCGCCGGCGGCTTGGAACTCGCCTTCCGGTCCGGCGCCATCACTGGGCTCTTGGTGGCCGGGCTCGCGCTCCTTGGCGTGACCGTCTATTTCAGCATCCTCACCCAGGCGCTGCATCTGGCGGCCAACGACCGCACCGTCGTCGATTCCATGGTGGCGCTCGGCTTCGGCGCTTCGCTGATTTCGATCTTCGCCCGCCTCGGCGGCGGCATCTTCACCAAAGGCGCCGACGTCGGCGGCGATCTGGTCGGCAAGGTCGAGGCCGGCATTCCGGAGGACGATCCGCGCAATCCCGCCACCATCGCCGACAATGTTGGCGATAACGTCGGGGACTGCGCCGGCATGGCCGCCGACCTGTTCGAGACCTACGCCGTGACCACGGTCGCCACCATGGTGCTGGCCGCAATCTTCTTCCGCGCCGTGTCGCCCGAAACGGTGATGCGGATGATGACGTTCCCGCTCGCCATCGGCGGCGTGTGCATCATCGCCTCGATCATCGGCACGTTCTTCGTTAAGCTTGGCGCCAATCAGTCGATCATGGGCGCGCTCTATAAGGGCATGATCGCAACCGCGGTGCTGTCGCTGATCGGTATCGCGGCTTTGGTCTATGTCCTGATCGGTTTCGGCCCGCTCGCCGGCGTCAACTATTCGGGCGCCGACCTGTACGCCTGCGGCGTCACCGGCCTGGTCGTCACCGGGCTGATCATCTGGATCACCGAATACTATACCGGCACCGATTACCGGCCGGTGCGCTCGATCGCGGTGGCTTCACAGACCGGCCACGGCACCAATGTGATCCAGGGCCTTGCGGTATCGCTCGAAGCCACGGCTTTGCCGGCCTTGGTCATCATCGCCGGCATTTTGGTGAGCTACAATCTCGCCACCCTGTTCGGTATCGCCATTGCGGTGACGACCATGCTGGCGCTCGCCGGCATCGTGGTCGCGCTCGATGCGTTCGGGCCGGTGACCGACAATGCCGGCGGTATCGCCGAGATGGCCGGGCTGCCCAAGGAGGTGCGCAAGTCGACCGACGCGCTCGACGCGGTCGGCAACACCACCAAGGCGGTGACCAAGGGCTACGCCATCGGCTCCGCCGGCCTCGGCGCGCTGGTGCTGTTCGCCGCCTACAACGAAGATCTCAATTTCTTCATCGGTAACGCGGCGGCGCATCCTTACTTCAAAGGCGTCGTGCTGAACTTTTCGCTGAGCAATCCTTACGTCGTCGCCGGCCTGTTGTTCGGCGGCTTATTGCCGTACCTGTTCGGCGCCATGGGCATGACCGCGGTCGGCCGTGCCGCTTCTTCGATCGTCGAAGAGGTGCGGCGACAGTTCCGCGAGCGCCCCGGCATCATGAAGGGCACCGACAAGCCCGATTACGGCCGCGCCGTCGATATGCTCACCCGCGCCGCGATCAAGGAAATGATCGTGCCGTCGCTGTTACCGGTGCTCTCACCGCTGTTCGCCTATTTCGTCGTCTACTTCATCGCCGGCGGCGGCGCGGCCGGCAAATCGGCGGCGTTCTCGGCGGTCGGCGCCATGCTGCTCGGCGTCATTGTCACCGGGCTGTTCGTGGCGATCTCGATGACCTCGGGCGGCGGCGCCTGGGACAATGCGAAGAAATACATCGAGGACGGCCATTATGGCGGCAAGGGTTCCGACGCGCACAAAGCTGCGGTGACCGGCGACACGGTCGGCGATCCCTACAAGGACACCGCCGGCCCAGCCGTCAATCCGATGATCAAGATCACCAACATCGTGGCGCTGTTGCTGCTCGCCGTGCTGGCGCATTGATCAGGGATCAGACATCAGTAATCGGCAGTCAGGGGCCGGAAAACGTGCCGGTGGCGAATCTGATGTCTGATTACTGACTTCTGATTACTGACTACTGATAAGACGACCGTCAGGTCGTCTTGTCCTGTATGATGCGGAAGATGCCGTTGATGATTGACATGTCCGCGCCGCTGGTCGGCGTGGTGCGGCTGATGAAATCGAACACTTTGCCGTCCTTGAGCCCGTATTCGGCGATCCGCTGCACCCTGCGGTTCTTGTCGAAATAGACCGCGATCACGCGCTGGTCGACGATCTTGGTCGGCATGAACGAGACCGGACGCTCGGCGCGCTGCGAAATGTAATAGAATGCCTCGCCGCTGACGGTCGCCACCGTCGACGGCGTGCCGAGCACGAGCAGCACCTGCTCCTGCGAGGCGCCGAGCGGGATCTGCTGCAGCGCGCCCTCCGGCAGCACATAGCCGCGCTGAAAGGTTTCGCCGAAGCAGCCGCCGGGCATCAGCCCGAGCGCCAAAACGACGAGGCACGCCGCGGTGGTGCGCCGCGCGCCGCTTTGTTGGCTCCGACCGGCCGCTGCATTGCCCCGCATCACCGCTCCACCTTGCACCCGGCTGCCGCCTGCCGTAGCCCCATAACCCCATCGGGGCGCCGACGGCAAGCGCAGAGGCGGACCCGCCGACCCGCGCAGCCCTGCGGCTGCGTCACGAGTTAAGGACTAACTCCATGATCCTGCGGTCATTTCGGCGCAGCCCGAAGAACGACAGCATTGTCGCGCTCTATGGCGCCATCGTGGCGCAGGCCCGTTTGCCGACGTTCTACGTCGAATTCGGCGTTCCCGATACTGTCGAGGGGCGATTCGACCTCATCGTGCTGCATCTGGTGCTGGTGTTGCGGCGGCTCGGCGCCGCCGGGGATCGCGGAGGGGATTTCGGCCAGCGGCTTTTCGACGCTTTTTGCCGCGATCTTGACGGCAATTTACGCGAGATGGGCGTCGGCGACCTTGCCGTGCCCAAGCGCATGCGCCGGTTCGGTGAAGCCTTTTACGGCCGCCAGGCGGCCTATCTCGCGGCGCTCGCGGCCGACGACCCGCTGGCCTTTGAGAACGCGCTGGCGCGCAATATCTTACAGTCCGAGGGTATCGATCGCCGAGCCGCCCGCCTGGCGCGCTATGCGCGCGCGGCGGCTTGTCAATTGGATGTCCAGGATGATGCCGACCTGTTCGGCGGTATCACTGATTTTCCCGATCCCGAGGCTTTTGCCGATGCGCGAGCATGACCGTGATCGAGCCGAAACGCCGTGGCACGTTGTGTTCGCGGTGGAGGACGTACCCGAAACCGGCGAGCACATGACGCTGGCTCCGGATGCCGAAACGCGGCTTGCCATCGCCCGCATGGCCGGGCTGCGCGAGCTGTCCCGGCTGGAAGCGAATTTCGATCTGTTGCGGCACGGCGCTGGCGGACTGCGCGTCACCGGCCGGGTTTCGGCCACGGTCGGCCAAAATTGCGTGGTTACACTCGAGCCCGTGCAGAGTGAGATCGAGGAGGATATCGACTTGCTCTACATGCCGGCTGCCACCACAACCGCAACCGACGGCGAGGCTGCCGCCGAGCCGAAATGGGACGACCCCGAACCGCTGATCGGCGGTGTGGTCGATCTCGGCGCGCTCGCCACCGAGTTTCTCATCCTCGGCATCGACCCTTATCCGCGCAAGCCGGGCGCCGTGTTCGAGCCGCCGCGCGATCAAAAGCCCGACGCCGGGCCATTTGCCGCGCTGGCCGGGTTGATGAAAGACCGCGATGGACGCTGAGCGCTGTTGTGTCGGGGCGCCGAACCGCTATTGTCGCGGTCGCTTTCGGCTCGCCTCCTTCCGGACTTGACAAAACCCGATCGTGTCGATGCCAGACAAGGTCCGCATTGCGCTCGATGCGATGGGGGGAGATCACGGCCCGGCCGTGGTCGTCGCCGGCGCCGAGCTGGCGCTGCAGAAAGAGCCGGCCTCCGAGTTCCTGTTCTTCGGCAATGCCGCACAGGTGGCGCCGCTGATCGACGCGCGGCCGCCGCTCAAGGCGGTGTCGCGGCTTACCCACACCGAGATCGCGGTGCGCATGGACGCCAAACCGAGCCAGGCGCTGCGCTATGGTCGC
>JASHSE010000254.1 GCA_030036975.1 Xanthobacteraceae bacterium
CATTGTTGTTGGGCGGCTGATGATAGCCGGGCAGAAACCCGTAGCCATGCCAATGATAGGTGTGTCGTTTGTGCGCTGGCGCGGCGAGCGCAACAGCCGGGAGCAGCGACAAGAGAATTACATATACTGAGGCGAATTTGCGCGGCATTGATAAATGGTGCGCCGGCCGCGGTTCAAATGCCAGAAGCATTGCCGTCACGGAGCAGTACGACGCCAATTTCATCTTTGGAAAGACTCCGCGCTCGATCTCTCGCCCGCGCCACATCGTATCAGGGTATGTCGTATGCGGACCGGGAATCTATTCAGCCGGAGCCTGGCTTGCTCCCCGAATTCGCCGCAGTGTGGCCTCTCTCAGGCGCTCGAAGCCGACAAAGAGTGCCGGTATGAACAGTACCCCGACAAAGCTCGCCAACACCATGCCGCCGAACACCGTCGTGCCGATCGAGGTGCGGGCGCCGGCCCCGGCGCCGGTGGCGATGACCAACGGGATCACGCCGATGATGAAGGCGAGCGCCGTCATCATCACCGGGCGGTAGCGGATACGCGCGCCTTCCTCGGCGGCCTCTCGTATGGTGACGTCGCCGCGCTCCAGCCGATCCTTGGCGAATTCGACGATCAGGATGGCATTCTTGGCGGCCAGCCCGATCAGCAGGATGAGCCCGATCTGCCCGTAAACGTCGAGCGCCATGCCGCGCAGCCACAGCGCCGCCAATCCGCCCAACAGGGCGAACGCAACCGGCAGCATCACCGACAGCGGCAAGGTCCAGCTCTCGTAGAGCGCGACGAGGAACAAATAAGAGAAGACGACGGCAGAAATGAAAGCCCAGATCTCCTGTCCGGCAGCCTGCAATTCCTGGTACGACATGCCCGTCCAGTCATAATCGAAGCCGGGCGGCAGGCTCTTTTTGGAGACCTGCTCCGTCGCCGTCATCGCCTGCCCCGTGCTCTTGCCGAAGGCGGCCGCGCCGTTGATGAGCACGGCGGGATAGAGGTTGTAGCTGTTTACAGTGTCGGGGCCTTGGATCGTGGTGAGGTGCACGAAGCTTTGCAGCGGAACCATGGCGCCGCTGGAGCTGCGCACATACAGCTGGTCGATGTCGCTCGCCTTGCTGCGGAACTGCGTTTCGTCCTGCACGATGACCTGAAAGACGAAGTTCTGGTAATTGAAATTGTTGACGAACTGGCCGCCCAGATTGGCCTGCAGGGTTTGGTAGATCGCCGCCGGCGTAACCCCCATCAGTGCGGCGCGCGTCGTATCGACATGCACCATGATCTGCGGCACGTCGGACGAGAAGCTGGTAAAGACCGACTGCAGGTTCGGGTTCTGGTTGGCGGCGAAGATCAGAGCGCGGGTGGCAGCGGCAAGTTTCTGGTATGACTGCCCGGCGCGCGCCTCCAGCACGAAATTGATTCCACCGCTGCGGCTGATGCCGGGAATCGCCGGTGGCGCAAAGCTGACGATTTCAGCGTCCGGTATGGCGTTGAAGCGGGGCTGCAACTTGGCGATTGCCGCGGCGACCGACTCGCTTGGGCTGCGCCCGTCGAAAGGCGCCATGATCGGAATCACGCTGCCCGCGTTCGGCTCCTGGGCGCCGGTGACCAGGCTGAAGCCGCCGATTTCAAGGGTGTGGGCAATGCCCGGCGTCTTGAGCACCATATCGCCGACCCGCCGCAACATGCTCTGGGTCCGCTCGATCGACGCGCCGTTCGGCATCTGCACATTGATGAAGAAGTAGCCCTGGTCCTCGCTTGGCAGAAAGGCCGAGGGCGTGATCCCGAGGGCCAGATAGGCGAAAGCGAATACGGCGACGATCCCGATGGCCGCAAACGAGAGCCGGCGCGACAGCAAGCCTACGACATGCCCGTAGCGGTCGCGGGCGAAGGCAAAGCCACGGTTGAACCAGCGGAAGGCGAAGAGCTGCCTCTGCCGCGGCGGCCGCAGGATCAACGCGCACAAGGCCGGGCTCAAGGTCAGGGCGTTGATCGCCGAAATCACCACCGACACCGAGATGGTGACGGCAAACTGCCGATAGAGCGCTCCGGTGATGCCGGAAATAAAGCCGACCGGGGCGAACACCGCCACCAGGACCAAAGTGGTCGCAACGACCGGGCCGGTGATCTCGGCCATCGCCTGCTCGGTCGCCGTCGCGAGCGATTGTCTCGGGTTTTCGGCCAGGTGGCGGCTGACGTTTTCGACGACGACGATGGCGTCGTCAACGACGAGTGTGATCGCCAGCACGATCGCGAACAGATCGACGGTATTCGCCGAATAGCCCAGCAGATAGAGAACCGCGAAAACGCCGATCAGCGATACCGGGATCGCTATCGTCGGGATCAGGGTGGCGCGCCAGTCCTGCAGGAAGACATAGATCACCGCCACGACCAGCAGCAGCGTAATGACCAAGGTCTTCATGATCTCGGCGATGGCGGCGCTGACGAAATTGGTGGCGTTATAGACGATCGCGTATTTGAGCCCGGGTGGAAATTGAGCGGCGATCGTGTGCATCTGTTGTTCGACCACCTGCGCCACCGCGAGCCCGTTGGCGGTCGGAGTCTCGAATGCAGCGAGCGCGACCGAGGGGATACCGTCCATCGTCGAGAACGTGGAATATTGCTGGGCGCCGAGCTCGACCCGGCCGAGATCCCCGATCCGGACCACCCCGCCGTTCGGATCGGTGCGGACGACGATGTTACTGAACTCCTTCACATTGGAGAGCCGCCCCGTGGCCAGGACGGTAAGCTGCTGTTGTTGCGCGGCGCTCACCGGCGGCTGCCCGATCTGTCCGGCGGCGACCTGAAGGTTCTGGGCTTCGACGGCGTTGACGACATCGCTTGCCGTGATCCCGAGCGCGGTCATGCGCACCGGGTTGAGCCAGACCCGCATGGCGTAATCGCGCTCTCCGAAGATAAATGTATTGCCGACGCCCGAGATGCGCGCGATCTGCGGTTGGACGTGCATGTAAACGTAATTCGAAATGTAGACTTGGCTGTATTTGCGATCGGGAGAATAGAGATTGACGGCAAGCACGAAATTGGCGGAGGAGGCGCGGATCGTCAAACCTTCCTGCTGCACCTCCGTGGGCAATTGCGCCTCGGCGAGCTGCACGCGATTCTGGACGTTAACCTGATCGATATTGGGGTCAGTGCCGATCTCGAAGCTGATCGTCAGGTTATAGGTGCCCGAACTCGAACTGGTGCTCTGCATGTAAAGTTCGCCGGGGACGCCGTTGACCTGCTCCTCGATCGGCTGTCCTACCGTCTTGGCGATGGTCTCGGCGCTGGCGCCGGGATAGGTTGCGGAGACGGTCACCGTCGGCGGCGTGATGTTGGGGTATTGCGACACCGCAATGATCGAAAGCGCCAGCAGGCCGGCCAGCGTGATGACGACGGCAATAA
>JASHSE010000255.1 GCA_030036975.1 Xanthobacteraceae bacterium
GGGCTGGTACCTTGCGCGGCCGTGCAGGTTACGCAATTGATCGGCTGCTCATCTACGCAACGGCTGGCGGTGCTTGGGATGCCTGCAATGACACCCTCAATTGCGGATTCACGTCGGCGTGGGGCTGGACCGCGGGCGGCGGCCTCGAATACGCCTTTGCCCAGAATTGGACCGCCAAAATTGAATATCTTTACGTAGACTTTGCCAACCTCGCGCCTGACGTATCCTTGGAGCAGAGCGTAATCCGCGCGGGCGTCAACTTCAAATTCAACCCGTTCTGAACGACGGCGCCACATCGGTTTGGGTTATCGCTTCGACCGGCACGGAACGGCAGTTGGGGTTGCTGCCAGTATTGCGTACCGCGGCGGTTTGGAAGAGAGCGGCAAGGGCCGGCGGGGTGCCGGCCCTTGTCAATTTCGGGTGGCTTTGCGTCAACGCAGGGCCTTGCCGGAACAGCGAATGGCGAAATGGCGAATAGCGAAATGGCGAATGGCGAATAGCGAATGGCGAGTAGCCGCTGCCCTGCTCCATTCGCCACTCGCTATTCGCCATTCGCTGCAAAGGAGTGAAATCCGGGCATAGCCCGCAAGCCGCACTGGCATTCCGGCCGCGTTCTCACTACGTTCGGCGGGCGCTCCCCGACAACAGCTGCCCGCACGACGGCGGAATGGAACCCCTTGCCGATGCCCGACACCGGCCCCGAAAAGAACGACAAAAACAAGGATAAGACCGTCGCCCGCCCGGACCGCCGCGTCATCGCGATCCGCGGCGCGCGCGAGCACAATCTCAAAAACGTCGATCTCGACATCCCGCGCGACCAGCTCGTCGTGTTCACCGGCTTGTCCGGCTCGGGCAAGAGCTCGCTCGCTTTCGACACCATCTATGCCGAGGGCCAGCGCCGCTACGTCGAGAGCTTGTCCGCCTACGCCCGGCAATTTCTGGAGATGATGCAGAAGCCGGACGTCGATCAGATCGACGGCCTGTCGCCGGCCATTTCCATCGAGCAGAAGACCACATCGCGCAACCCGCGCTCGACGGTCGGCACGGTCACCGAGATCTACGACTACATGCGGCTTTTGTGGGCGCGCGTCGGGGTGCCCTACTCGCCGGCGACCGGGCTGCCGATCGAGAGCCAGACCGTGTCGCAGATGGTCGACCGCATCATGGCGCTGCCCGAAGGCACCCGGCTTTATCTGCTGGCGCCGGTGGTGCGCGGCCGCAAGGGCGAGTACCGCAAGGAGCTCGCCGAGTATCTGAAAAAGGGATTCCAGCGCGTCAAGGTCGACGGCAAGTTTTATGAGATCGCCGAGGTGCCGGCACTCGACAAGAAATTCAACCACGACATCGACGTGGTGGTCGATCGCATCGTGGTGCGGCCCGAAATCGCCACGCGGCTAGCGGATTCGCTGGAGACGGCGCTCAAGCTCGCCGAGGGTCTTGCGGTCGCGGAGTTTGCGGACACGCCCCAAGACACTTCACCCCCCCCTGCAGGGGGGAGGTCGACCGCGAAGCGGTCGGGTGGGGGGCAGGACCCCACCCCGGCGCTGCGCGCCGACCCTCCCCTTGCAGGGGAGGGTGATAAGAAAACCAAGCTCGCGGCTGCGGCAGCGGCCGATGCGCGGCGCCTCGTCTTCTCTGAAAAATTCGCCTGTCCGGTGTCCGGCTTCACCATTCCTGAAATCGAGCCGCGGCTGTTCTCGTTCAACAACCCTTTCGGCGCCTGCCCGAAATGCGGCGGGCTCGGGGTCGAGCAGCACATCGATGCCGATCTGGTCATTCCCGACAAGGAGCGCACCCTGCGCCGCGGCGCCATTGCGCCGTGGGCCAAATCGTCATCGCCGTATTACGTGCAGACGCTGCTCGCGCTCGGCAAGCACTACAAATTCACGCTCGACACCAAGTGGAAGGACCTTTCGAAGAAGACCCAGGACGCGATCCTGTACGGCTCGGGCGAAACCGAGATCCGCTTCTCCTACGACGACGGCATGCGCGCCTACGAGACGCGCCGGCCGTTCGAGGGCGTCATCACCAACCTGGAACGGCGCTTCCGCGAGACCGACAGCGACTGGGCGCGCGAAGAGATCGCCCGCTATTTCACCGACGTGCCGTGCGAGGCCTGCAAAGGTTTTCGGCTCAAGCCCGAAGCACTGTGCGTCAAAGTCGGCGGCCTGCATATCGGTGAAGTGTCCGACATGTCGGTCAAAGGCGCGGCGCAATGGTTTACTGAGCTATCCCAGCGGCTGAGCGCCAAGCAGAACGAAATCGCCGTCCGGGTGCTCAAAGAGGTCCGCGAGCGGCTCAAATTCCTGGTCGACGTCGGCCTCGAATATTTGACCCTGGCGCGCGCCTCCGGAACGCTCTCCGGCGGCGAGAGCCAGCGCATCCGCCTTGCCTCGCAGATCGGCTCCGGCCTGACCGGCGTGCTCTACGTGCTCGACGAGCCGTCGATCGGCCTGCACCAGCGCGACAATGCGCGGCTCCTCGACACGCTGCGCCGGCTGCGCGACCTCGGCAACACCGTGATCGTGGTCGAGCACGACGAGGACGCCATCCGCGCCGCCGATTACGTGGTCGACGTCGGCCCCGGCGCCGGCGTGCACGGCGGCCACATCATCGCGCAGGGCACGCCCCACGACATCATGGCGAGCCCGCGCTCGCTCACCGGCCAGTATCTCAACGGCGAACGCGAGATCGCCGTGCCCGACGGGCGCCGGCCGCGCAACCCGCACCGCGCGCTCAAAATCGTCGGCGCCCGCGGCAACAATCTGAAAAACATTTCGGTCGACATCCCGCTCGGCCTGTTCACTTCCGTCACCGGCGTGTCCGGCGGCGGCAAGTCGACGCTTCTGATCGACACGCTCTACAAGGCGCTGGCGCGCCGCCTCAACGGCGCCAGCGAGGCCCCTGCCCCGCACGACCGCATCGAAGGCATCGAGTTTTTAGACAAGATCATCGACATCGACCAGTCGCCGATCGGCCGCACGCCGCGCTCCAACCCGGCGACCTATACGGGCGCGTTCACGCCGATCCGCGAATGGTTCGCCGGCCTGCCCGAGGCGCGCGCCCGCGGCTACGCGCCCGGCCGCTTCTCGTTCAACGTCAAGGGCGGCCGCTGCGAGGCCTGCCAGGGCGACGGCGTCATCAAGATCGAGATGCACTTCCTGCCCGATGTCTACGTCACCTGCGACGTCTGCAAGGGCAAGCGCTACAACCGCGAGACGCTCGAAGTGCTGTTCAAGGGCAAATCGATCGCCGACGTGCTCGACATGACGGTCGAGGAGGCGCTCGATTTCTTCAAGGTGGTGCCGCGGGTGCGCGACGTGCTGGAGCTCTTACACCGCGTCGGCCTCGACTACATCCACGTCGGCCAGCAGGCGACCACGCTGTCGGGCGGCGAAGCGCAGCGCGTCAAACTGGCCAAGGAGCTGTCGAAGCGCGCCACCGGCCGCACGCTCTATATTCTCGACGAGCCGACCACCGGCCTGCATTTCCACGACGTCGCCAAGCTGCTCGACGTGCTGCACGAGCTGGTCGAGAGCGGCAACACCGTGGTGGTGATCGAGCACAATCTCGAAGTCATCAAGACCGCCGACTGGATCATCGACCTCGGCCCCGAAGGCGGCGACGCCGGCGGCGAAATCGTCGCCGCCGGAACGCCGGAAACGATCGCCGCGGAGAAGCGAAGCTATACCGGGCAGTTCCTCAAGCCGGTGCTGGCGCGCGCCGCGGCGTCGAAGCGGAAGAAGAGAGTTGAGGCGGCGGAGTGATCTACTCCCTCTCCCGCTTGCGGGAGAGGGTCGGGGTGAGGGGCGAGCAGCGTAAGCTGCGAGCTGGACGAGGGTGGTGCAATGCGTTGTACCACCCTCAGTAAATTGTGCTAGAAATGCCGATGGCCATGGACGTTGAAGCTGAAATCCGCGATCTGAAGCGCCGGGTGGGCGAGCTTGAGGGCTCCTTCGGATTCCTGACCCGGCAGGTTCAGGGCGTCCACAGAGACCTCCTGGCATTTGAGGAGAAGACTGAAAGAAAATTACGCGAGCACGACGGCCGGTTCGATCGGGTCGACGCCAAGATCGATGCCTTGGACCGGAAAATCGACGCCAAGGTCGACGGCTTGGCAAGGGCCCTGCCCGGGATCGTCGTTGAGGCGGTGCGCGAGGCAAACAAAGAGCGCGACAAGAGACGCTGAACGCGTCATCCCCACGGTGGAATCACCCAGTGGTCTGTCAATCACTGATTAGGCGGAGCGGAAATGAGAGAAAAACGAACAAGCGTCGAGTTGATCCACGAGGGCGGACACGCCGCCGAAGTCGAGATCGATCTGCATGACACCGACGAAAGCTGGTCGCCCACGATGTCCATGGACGATGCGCTCCTGACGGAACAGGTCAAGGCCGTGCATAAGGACCTGCCAGGATCGATTTGCTCGACCGCGGCCTGCGCGGGCTTCGAAACGACATGCCAAAGATCGTCGGTGACACCGTGCGCGAAGTTCTGAACGGCAAGCGAAAAAGATAGTGACCCGGGTCAGGAAAACGACAGAGCTGATCCCCGAGGGCAAATACGCGGCCGAGGTCGCGATTGAACTCATTTACAGCGAGGAAAGCTGGTCGCCGACCATGTCGCTCGAGGACGCGGGCAAGATCGAGGCGGTGCGGCTCGCGCTATGCCACGGCGACATCGCCGAAGCCGCCCAATACGGCCGCGTGTTCGAACTGACGCCGGCGACGGCGAAATGATCTCGGCTTCAGACCTCAACACCATGGTGGTGATCGAGCACAATCTCGAAGTCATCAAGATCGCCGATCTGGATCATCGACCTCGGCCCCGAAGGCAAGCGACGCCGGCGGCGAAATCGTCGCCGCCGGGACGCCGGAAGCGATCGCCGCGGAGAAGCGGAGCTATACCGGGCAGTTCCTCAAGCCGGTGCTGGCGCGGGCCGCGGCGTCGAAGCGGAAGAAGCGGGTCGAGGCGGCGGAGTGAGCCGAATCGAAATAGTGGCACGCGGCACATGTACACGTTAAAGTCGCCAGACACATCCAATTTAGGAGCGGAACAAATGAAATCCGTGGCGATTATCAATTTCAAAGGTGGGGTGGGAAAGACAACCGTCTCGTATCATCTAGCGGCTTTTCTCGCTCGAGACCACCGCGTTCTGCTAATCGACGTCGACCACCAGTCAAGTCTCTCAATAGTCGTTCTCGGATCGTTACTTTGGGACAAATGTGTCAAAGAGCAGAAAACAGTCAATCGAGTTTTCGAGTCGTTTTGCAACAGAAGAATTCCTATGCCTGACGATGAAATCATTATAAAAAATGTGATAGGCGAGAGGAATAAAAACGATCAAGGCTACTATCCAAATCTCGATTTCGTCAGCGCTCAATTCGAGCTAGACGACACGGAAATTGACCTCGCCTCCACAAATTATGGAAATGCGAGCCTCTCGGATTGGGAGAAGCGTACGCTCTTGGCGAGTTGGCTAGACAAGGTCAAAGCACATGAAAAATACGATTACGTTATCTTCGACTGCCCTCCTGCAACCAAAATCGTCAGCCAAAATGCGCTTGCGGCGAGCCGATCATATGTAATTCCGGTGATTCCGGATGACATCTCAAGCCGTGGCGTGACTCACTTTCGCAATCTTGTCCAAAACAAGATTGACGGGAAGCTAGTACCCGGAATCAAAGTTGAGTGATACGGCGATTTTTGAACCGGCGTTGGTAGACTTTTTTCTTGGTCCAGGCGAATGGCTCGGCTGTCTCGTTGTAGGCCGCGATGAAAGCATCGATATGCTCCTGCAACTGCTCGACGGCG
>JASHSE010000256.1 GCA_030036975.1 Xanthobacteraceae bacterium
TGCGCGCTGCAACCGCTATTCCCACCATTGAGCCGCGTGAGCGGGCGCCGCAACGGGTCAATACGCCATTTTTGCGGTCGCGTAAGCGGTCTTCTGCAGCGGCCCTTTAGGCGCCGCGCGCCAGCCGCAGCCAGCCATAAACCATTGTGGCGGACGCCCCAAGAATTCCTCACATTCCGACATAAAGCGTCATGCTGCTGCCGCGGCCGCGCAGTGTGATCGTGCCCGTTTGCGGGGAAGTTCAGGGTGCGAGGATGCGCCGCCGGCTGTCTGCCGTCGTTCTTTCGATTCTGCTGTGCGGATTTTGGGCCGTGGCCGCGTGCGGCGCCGCACGCGCGGCCGGCGTTGCCGATGCCATCGAGGTGAACGGCAACCACCACGTCGGCGCCGCGACCATCCGTTCCTATTTTCATCCGGCCGCCGACGGCCGGCTCGACGGCGCTGCGCTCGATGCGGCCCTCAAGGCGCTTTATGGGACTGGCCTGTTCTCCGATGTGAAGATCAGCCACGACGGCGGCCGCATCCTGGTCAAGGTCGTGGAGAATCCGCTCATTCGCAAGGTCGCCGTCGAGGGCAACAAGAAGGTCAAGGACGCCGACCTGACGAAAGCCCTGCAATCGAAACCCGGCGGGCCGCTGTCGCGCTTTATCGTCCAGGGCGACGTGCAGCGGCTCGACGAGATCTATCGGCAGCACGGCTACTTCCAGGCCCACATCGAGCCGCAGATGATCGACGCCAAGAACGGCCGCGACGATCTCGTCTTCCAGATCAAGGAAGGCGACAAGCTCGCGGTGCGCAAGATCCTCTTTACCGGCAACAGCGCCTTCCCCGCCTACAAGCTCACCGGCCAGATCAAGAGCGGCAAGACCAATTTTCTGAGTTTTCTGCTCGACAACGACATCTACGACGCCGACAAGATCGAAAACGACTGCGACCTCATTCGGAGCTTCTATCGCGCGCATGGCTATGCCGACGCGCGGGTGCGCTCGGCGGCAAGCTACGAGCCGAGCGTGCAAGGCGTCGTGCTCACCTTCGTCATCGACGAGGGCTCGTTCTACCGCGTCGGTAAAGTCGATCTGCAATCGCACATGAAGGCCGTCGATGCGGCGGCATTCCGCTCGTATGTGCTGACCAAAGCCGGCGCTGCCTTCGATGCCGATGCCATCAACAAGTCGGTGGATGGTTTGACCATGGCGCTCGCCAAAAGCGGCGAGCCGTTCGCCAGCGTCGCAGCGCGCGTCGAGCGCGAGCCGCCGCGCCGCGGCGCGGGCACGGCCGGGACCGTCGATCTTGTCTACACCATCGATGAGGGCAACCGCGTCTACGTCGAGCGCATCGACATTCACGGCAACACCAAGACCCACGACGACGTGATCCGGCGCCAACTCGATTTCGGCGAAGGCGATGCCTACAACCGCGCGCTGGTCGACCGTGCCGAGCGGCGGCTCAAGGCGCTCGGCTATTTCAAATCGGTGAAGATTGCGCCCGGGCCGGGCTCGGCGCCCGACCGCATCGTCCTCGACGTCGACGTGGTCGAGCAGGACACCGGCAATTTCTCGATTTCCGGCGGTTATTCGACGGTCACCGGCGCGATGGCGAGCGTCAGCGTCAGCGATACCAACCTGTTCGGCGCCGGCTATGTCGGCAAGGTATCGGTGACCTACGGCCAATACGTGCGCAGTTTCGATATCGCGCTCAGCGACCCTTACTTCCTCGACCAGCGGCTCTCCGCCGGCATCGAACTGTTCGGCAACCAGACCTTCGCCAACGTCAACCAGTCCTTTGACAGCACCACATACGGCGGCAGATTGTCGTTCGGCACGCCGTTGACCGATCAACTCGGCGTCACCTATACGTATTCACTCTACAATCAATCGGTGTCGCTCGATCCGGTGGACGGCATCTCGTCGCTGCCGATCCAGCAGGCCGCCGCCGAGGGGCCGATCTGGGTCTCGTCGATCGGCGTCGGCATGACCTATTCGACGCTCGACAATCCAAAAAACCCGACCAACGGCTTGCGCGTGCAGACCAATAACGAAATCGCCGGTTTCGGCGGCGCTGCGAAGTTCGCCAAGACCACCGAGGACATCCGCTACTATCATCAGGTCGCCGGCGACGTGGTCGGCATGGTGCGCACGCAGGACGGCTACGTCACGCCATATGGCGGACAACAATTGCCCTTCCTCGACGGCTTTTTCGGCGGCCCGCAGCTCATTCGCGGCTTCGCGCCCAACGGTTTCGGCCCGCGCGACGTCACGCCCGGCACCACGCAGGATAATCTCGGCGGCAACGTCTACTGGACCATGTCGGCCGAATTGGAGGCGCCGGTGCCCGGCGTGCCGGCCGACGCCAATCTGAAAATGGCGCTGTTCTCCGACGTCGGCAGCCTGTGGGCGACCGGCGCCTCGGCGACCAGTCTCGCCGCGCTGTCGCCGTCGCAGCAGATCACCAATTCGAAAGGCTTGCGCGCCTCCGCCGGCGTCGGCCTGGTCTGGGATTCGCCATTCGGCAACATGGAGGTCGATTACGCCTATCCGTTCGCCACCCAGCCCGGCGACGTGACGCAGCGGCTCAATTTCACCGCCGGCGCGTTTTAGCCGCGATCATCAGGCGGCCGCCCGTTCCATGTCCAGTTCCGCCTGCAGGCTGGCAACGTCGCGGAAAATCGAGGCGACGGCGCGCACGCGGCCCTGGCGCTTGTAGCGCAACAGACAATCCTTGGCGGCGATGTCGCCGTCGATGGCGATCTCGTCCCATTGCTCGGCGTGGCCGACGTAATTGATCGGCACGTCGTAATGCTGGCTCCAGAAGAACGGCACGGTGTCGAACGGCTCGTTCTGCCCGAGCATGTTGACCGCCGCCGTCTGGCCCTGGCGTTCGGCGACGACCCAGTGCTCGACGCGGATCGCTGCGCCGGAATGCGGATCCGGCCAGCGCGCAATGTCGCCGGCGGCGTAAATGCCCGGCGCGCTGGTTTCGAGGAACTGATTCACCGCAACGCCGCGATCGAGCGTGAGCCCGATCTGCTCGGCGAGCGCAAGGCGCGGCCGCACGCCGACGCCGACGACAACGAGGTCCGCTTCCATCGTGCCGCCGCTCTTGAGGCTCGCGCGGCGGCCGTCGATTGCGGCGACGGTGTCTTGTAGGCGAAACGCGACGCCATGCTCTTCGTGCAGAGCGCGAATGAAGTCGCCCAGTTGCGGCCCCAGCACCCGCTCCATCGGCCGCGCTTCCGGCGCGACGACAACGACCTCGATACCGCGCGTGCGCAGCGCCGCCGCCACTTCCAGCCCGATGAAACTGGCGCCGATCACCAGCGCGCGGCGGGCGTTGCGCGCGGCCGCGATGATGGCACGGCAATCGGCGAGCGTGCGCAGCAAATGAAGACGCGACGGGCCGGCGCCGGGGATCGGCAGCCGAACCGGCTCGGCGCCGGTGGCGAGCAACAGCCGGTCGTAGGCCAATGTCTTGCCGTCGGCGACCGAAACCTTACGCGCTTTGGCATCGATGCCGATGACCTCGGTGTTGAGCCGCAGGTCGATGCCGCTTTCCGCGTAGAATCCGTCCGGCCGCAGCGGCAGCCAATCCTCGGGCGCGCTGCCGGCGAGATAATCCTTCGATAGGTTCGGCCGGTCGACCGGCGCCGCCGCATCGTTGCTCAGCATCACGATGCTGCCGGCAAAACCGCGCCGCCGCAGCATCTCGGCCGCGGCAAAACCGGCGGCGCCGCCGCCGACGATGACGATGCGGCTCGGCAGATTGGCCGAGGCCGGCAGGCGCGGCGCCGCCCGCTCGCGCTTTTCTCTGACAAACACGCGCCCGCCGCGCTGCTCGACCTTCCAGCAATCGACCGGGCTCAAGGCCGGCGCGCGCACCGCCTCGCCGCTCCTCAGATCGAAGCAGGCGTGGTGCCACGGGCAGCGCACGTCGCCGTCAGTCACGATGCCCTCGGCGAGCGGCCCGTGATAGTGCGTGCAGTGAGCGCCGATCGCGAATATGTCGGC
>JASHSE010000257.1 GCA_030036975.1 Xanthobacteraceae bacterium
GCCCACCTTCGGTCTCGGGCTGGTAGAAAATGTCTCGGACGTTGCCCTTCAGACGGCGTTCGCCAGCAACGCACAGCAGAAGGCGTCCTTGGGAATCTCCGGAAACTTCAACACCAGCGGCAACACCGGCAACATCACCCGCTTCGGGTGGAAGGCGCAGAACCCGTCGCTGATAGTCTTCTCGGCCGAGGCCTATAACGTCGAGATGGGCGTGACCAACGATGGATTTCCCAACAAGCGGAACAGCCCACCAGCGGGTTGCCTGTTCAATCCTCTTCCCGAGGACACGACCAATCTGACGGACAGCCCCGCAGTCAGCAACAGCCCGGCGTCGGACTTCTCCTCGGACATCGTCAATTTCGCGGCGTTCATGCGGATGTTGGCTCCGCCCACTCCGGCCTCGTCGGGCACATCGACGACCTCATCGGCGCAGCCGGTGGAGGTGGCCAGCGCGGATTCGACTAGCGTTCTATCCGCTGCGGCGGGAACCACGTCGACAACTTCGACCGGTGCGACGGGCTCGGCTGCAACTGACGCAAGCCGCGGTCAGCAGGTCTTCGCCAACATCGGATGCCAAGCCTGCCATGCTATGAATCAGACCACCGGGCAGTCCACGATAACGGGGGTCAGCAACATTACGTTTCATCCGTTGAGCGACTTCGCCCTGCACGACATGGGAACGGGACTTGCCGACGGCATTTCCCAGGGCGCTGCGACGGGTGACCAGTTCCGCTCCGCACCGCTCTGGGGAGTTGGCCAACGCATCTTCTTCCTGCATGACGGTCGCACCAACAACCTGGTCACGGCGATCGAAGATCACGCCAGCAGCGGGTCGGAAGCCAACACCGTGATCCAAAACTTCAACATGCTGAGCGTGAGCGATCAGCAGGCGTTGATTGACTATCTGCGGTCTCTGTGAGGGCGATCCCTGCGATGCGGCGCGTTCTGTACGCAGGTGCGGCGGCCGCTCTTCTGGGCTGGCTCGCCTGGCAAAGTGGTGCCGCGATATTCCATCGCGGCACCGCTTTTTTCCTTATAAACCCCCAGGACGGAAAGGTCGCCGGCGGACGCTATGCGAACAGATATTTTGGGCTGACCTACCCGCTGCCGCAAGATTGGAAGACCGGAGAGGCCGGGCCCGTTCCTTCACAGTCCGGCTATTATGTGTTGGCCACGCTGGTTCCCGACTCCGAGCGGAATGCGGCTATTTTGGTCGCGGCGCAGGATATGTTCTTTGCCATCGGTGAACGCGGTGATGTAGCTGATGGCGCTCGTGATTTCCTGCAAGCGGTGTCGAACATCAATGGCATGACAGTCGATCGCGATTTAATGGAGCTGCAGGTTGGCAACCAGCTCCTCTATCGCGTGGACTACAGCGGCGTCGGCCTCTTTCGCACGACGTTCCGCACGGAAATCCGCTGCCATGTCGTGAGCTTCAATCTGACGGCGCGCGATCCGGCACTGCGGACGCGTCTTGCCCAAAGTTTCGATCACCTTTCCTTCGCGGCAGGTAACGGCTCGTGGCCGCCGCCTTGCGTCAAGGACTATGCGGAGGGAGACAATGTCCTGCACAAGGTCAGGCCGCTGCCCGTAGGGCCGAGATTCACCCCGATCCCGGTGCGAATTATCGTGGGCGCCGACGGCAGCGTGAAGCACGTGCACGTCATTCGCGCGACGGACGATCAGCGCCGCAGTATCGAAGAGGCGCTATACCAGTGGAAATTAAAACCTTATGAGGCCAATGGGCGCCTTAGCCCGGTCGAGACCGGACTGATATTTAAGTTCAAAGGAGACAATTAGATCTCCGCATGCCGCGGCGTGGCTTCGATCGGCCGCTCGTTACGAATGACCGTGAGCGCTTCCCGGCGAAACTTTATCCGTTCCTGGCGAGAATGCCATCACGGCGCCGCAACATGCCAGACATTGAAGCGTCCGTCGCCGTCGACGTCGCCCGGTTTTTTGTCATCCATCCATCGGTAAAGCGGCTTGCCCTTGTAGGCCCACTGCTTCGAGCCATCATTGCGAATGATGACGGTCCAGTTCGCCATATTCGCAGCGTCGGGCGGAGCCATGAAAGGCGGCCAGTTCGCCGCGCATTTGCCGTTACAGGCCGACTTGCCGGCGGTCTTATCGTTATCGAACGTGTAGAGCGTCATACCCTTGGGATCGACCAGCGTCTTCCCTTTCGGCGTCTCGGCGACTTTGGCCGGCGCAGAGGTTTGCGCAAGTACGGCCGGTGCACTGAGCGACAAAAGGATGGTCGCCGCGGCCACAACAATCGTTTGTTTCATGATCTGACCTCCTTGGCTTTGTCCCGAGAGCGATCGATTGGAATATCGGTTACGCCGACGGATGCGGGCAGTGATTCCACCTTCCAGGCGACTGGTCGGGCGACATGAAAGCAGCCATATGCGTACCGCACGGCACGTCACATCAAAAGCCGTACCAATAATTTCCCAGTCTTTTATGCCAAAACCGTGGCATCTTTTCGCGGCAATATCGCGAACTCTGGCCGACTACGCGTTCTTGATAAAAGTCGACGTCACAAGTCGCAAGCCGAAATAAACAACGCCCATCCAGTGACTCGACTGCGGCCAGGTTCTATTTTGCATCTCAATCAGGGCGGATAACCACCATTGATCCAGTCATTGAAGGCGTCGATGAAGGATTGCGGGAACGGATCGAACGGCGGCGGCGGCATGATCCCGGCCGTGCCGTTGATTTGACCGAGGATGATTGCGGCGTTCGCCTTCACGTCCTCGTAGCTGCCGAGGTCGAGGCGCCAGGCCATCTGGCCGCGGTATTTGAACAGGGTCGGCGCAATATCGTTGGCAAAAGAGACCGTCGCCATCGTCTTGCTTCCTCTCAATCCAGGGTGATCTTCCACAGGGCGCCGGAACCGCGCGTCGCCTCGATACGGCCCAGTCCCTTCATTTCGAAGTGAC
>JASHSE010000258.1 GCA_030036975.1 Xanthobacteraceae bacterium
CACATCAACGAGAAACCTTCGCCCGAGAGCACGATGACATGCGCGCCCGGCCCATGCGCATGCGCCTTCTTGTAGGTGCCGATCGGAAACTGCGAGATGTGGCTGTTCATCGAGCCCTTGGCCATGTTGAAGCGGATATGGCCGCCGCCGGCGCCGCGCTCGGCCGCCGTGATCAGCGGAATGTTCACCGCGTCCGGCACGAAATTCGTCGTGAGCAGAAAGCCCTTCTGCTCGCCCTTGGACGAAAAATAATCCGGCTCGCCGGCGAAGCGGTCCTTGAAGTCGAATTTGGTGTTGAAGATGAAATCGAGGTCCTCATAGAGGTTGATCACCGGCGGCGCATTGGTGACGGCGACGTAGCGCACCGGCTCGCGGCCGGAGCCGTTGAAGTGCTGGTGATTGCAGTTGAGCGGAACAGCGAACAGCGCGCCGTCCTTCCACTCGAAGGTGACGCGGGCGCCGGCATCGTTCCACACCGTGGTCGAGCCGCGGCCCGACAGCACCATGACCATTTCTTCGTAAAGCTGCCGATGCGGGTTGAGGCTTTTGCCCGGCGGAATCTCCATCACGTAGCAATCGTTCGAGGTGCGTGAGGCATCGTGGTTGAGGAACACCGCATTGCCGCCGCGGCGCGCCCACGGCTTCAGCTCGACCGTGCGCAGGTTGCGCACGTAGAGCGAGGACATGATGTCGAGCCCCTCGGACTTGACCCAACGGGTATAGGGCGTTTCCTTCTCGGTCTTGAACTTATTGGCTAAGTCCTCGGAAACGACGGCGTTCTTGGCCATTTGGCTCTCCTTGTTAACCGCTCAAGAAGTCGATAGCCGGCCGGCTTCGGCGACGGCAACGCATTTCTCCGCCCGCATGCGCACGTGAATGGGGTCGCCAGTCGGCGTCCGCAAGGAGGGGTGAACAGAGGCGTGGTCGCCGTCGAGCTCGACGTACGGCAGACCGGTGAAATGGGCCAAACCGCCGGCGATCGCGGCTTGATGGCCCTCGCTGGTCAGGATCGCCGCAATGGCCTTGTTGCCCTTGGCGCCGGAGAGGTTGGCGCCGCGGTCGAACACGCCATCCTCCATGTAGACGGTTTCGGCATAGTAATCTGCGCCGGTATCGGCGCTCGGCGGGTGGCCGGCGATGAGATTGTAGATTTCCAGCCGATCCTCGACGGCGCGTAACCGCGCTTCAAGCGCCTTGCTTGCCTCAGTTCCGGCGTGAACCATGGTCCTTTCCTTGACCTGTCACGGGTTACCCGAATTGTCACCGTAGCCTATCACGCATCAAGTTGGGGCGGCGCAGCGGCAAGCCAGGAGGGCTGCACCGTCAGTGCGGGCTCGAGGCCCAAAAAGGGAATTTTTTGCCCTGCGCAGGGTGACTAAATTTGGCATCGTGGCCAGATCCAAAGGATGGCATGCATAGGACAGCGATGATGTCCCGCAGCGGCCTTGATCGGCGGTCGTTCGTAGTCGGCGCCAGCGTCGTAGGCGGTGCGCTGACCCTGGGCTTTGCGGTAGCGAAGGGCGGCGAGCCGGCGGACGGTCGCGCCGATCCGGTGGAGGTCAATTGTTGGGTGGTGATCGCGCCCGACGATACCGTGACCATCCGGGTGGCGCGCGCCGAGATGGGGCAGGGCGCCATGACGGCGCTCGCCATGCTGGTCGCCGAGGAGTTGGAATGCGACTGGTCAAAAGTCCGCACCGAGTTCGTGTCGCCGCGGCAGAACCTGAGGCGCGCGGGCATATGGGGCGACCTTTCGACCGGAGCGAGCCGCTCGATCTCGGCCTCACAGGATTACCTGCGGCGCGCCGGCGCCACCGCGCGCGAGATGCTGATCGACGCGGCCGCCAAGCGCTGGAACGTGCCGGCGGCGGAATGCCGCGCGCGAAGCAGCATCATCGTGCATCGCCCGAGCGGCCGGAACGTCTCGTTCGGCGCGGTCGCCGCGGACGCCGCCAGGATCGCGCCGCCCAGTGCCGTCCGCCTGAAGCCGCCGGCCGAATGGACCTTGCTCGGCACGCCACAGAACCGGCTTGACGTTCGCGATAAGATCACCGGGCATCCGGTCTACGCCATCGACGTGCGCCTGCCCGGCATGCTGTATGCGGCGATCCGGCACTGTCCGGTGTTCGGCGGCGCGCCCAAATCGGTCGACGACAGTTCGATCCAGGCCATGCCGGGCGTCCGCCGCGTCGTGCACCTGGAGCATGCCGTCGCGGTCGTGGCGGATTCCTGGTGGCGCGCCAACAAGGCGGTTCAGGCGCTGCGCGTTACCTGGGATGACAAAGGCCACGGCAGCTTGTCCACGACCAGCATCGGCGAATTTGTTCGCGGCGGTCTCGATGGGCCGCCGGGACAAGTCGGCCGCGCCGACGGCGACGTTGACGCCGCGCTCAAAAGCGCGGTGCGGCGCATCGAAGCCGACTACGTGGTGCCGTTTCTGGCGCACGCCACCATGGAGCCGCAGACCTGCACGGCGCAGGTGCGCCGCGACGGCGTCGAGATCTGGGCGCCGACCCAGGATGCCTCGACGGCTCTCGCCACTGCCGCTATCGCCGCCGGTGTGTCGGACGACAAGATCAAGGTCAATCGCATGCTGCTCGGCGGCGGTTTCGGCCGGCGCGGCACGATCCAGGAATTCGTCCGCCAGGCGGTGCTGATCGCGCGCGAGGTCGATGCGCCGGTGAAGCTCGTCTGGAGCCGCGAAGAGGACGTCGCCCACGATCTGTATCGGCCGTTCGGCATGGCCCGCATGATCGCCGGTCTCGATGCCGCCGGCCTGCCGGTCGCCTGGTCGGTCCGGCTCGCCGGCCCGTCTTTCGTCGCCGAGATCCTGCCCGGGCTCGGCACCAGCTTTGTCGACCGGAGCTTCATCAGCGGGCTCGCCGAGGAATTGGCCTACGACGTGCCGAATTACCGCGTCGATTACGTGGTGCGCGAGACTGCCGTGCCGCTCGGCGTCTGGCGCGGCATCAATTACACCCAGAACGTCTTCTACAAGGAGTGCTTCGTCGACGAGATGGCGCACGCCGCCGGCATCGATCCTTATCGCTTCCGCCGGCTGCTGTTGCGCAATAGCCCGAAGCATCTCGCCGTGCTCGACGCCGCCGCGACCAAGGCCGGCTGGGATACGCCGCTGCCGCCGGGCGTGTTCCGCGGTATCGCGCTCAGCGAGGCGTGCGGCAGCTTTTGCGCCCAGGTGGCCGAAATCTCCGTCATTGACGGCCGTGTGCGCGCGCATCGCGTCATCGCGGCGCTGGACTGCGGCCACGTGGTCAACCCGCTCACCATCGCGCTGCAGACCGAAGGCTCGATCGTCTATGCGCTCACCGCCGCGCTTTACGGCGAAATCACCATCAAGAATGGCGCCGCCGAACAGTCGAACTTCAACGATTATCGGATGCTGCACCTCGCCGACATGCCCGAGGTCGACACCGTGATCGTATCGGGCAACGATTTTTGGGGTGGCGTCGGCGAGCCGCCGGTGACGCCGCTGGCGCCGGCTTTATGCAACGCGGTGTTCGCCGCGACGGGAAAACGCATCCGCTCGCTGCCGCTGAAGAATTACGATCTGCGGCCGGGGATTAGGTAAAGCCAACGAATAATGTCCTTGGTATTGGATCACGCTGCGTGACGCTGCGTGATGACCATCGGCAAGCCGTTGTCGGGCCGCAGCGTCACGCGCAGTAGCGGCCACACCGAGGTGCCGGGCGCCAGGTCGAGCCGGAAATTCTTCACGATGGTGGCCAGCACGAGGGTTGCCTCCTGCACGGCAAACACCGAGCCGATGCAGGTGCGCGCGCCGGCGCCGAACGGGATATAGGCATAGCGGTCGATGGCGTGGCGCGCTTCGCCCAAAAACCGCGTCGGATCGAAGCTGTTCGGTTCGCGCCACAGCAGGCGATGACGATGCAGCACGTAGGGCGCAATGACCACCAGCGAGCCGCGCTTGACCTTGGTACCAGCCAGTTCGTCCGGGCCGAGCGCGACGCGGCTGATGGCGGCGATCGGCGGGTAGAGTCGCGCCGCCTCGTCGATCACCGCGCGCGTCTCGACGAGCCGATCGCCGAGCGTGGCGAGCGCACCATGCAACGCGTACTCGGCCTCGGCCTCGACGCGTTCGCGCCACTCTGGCGCTTGCGACAACAGAAACAGCGACCAGCTCAGCAGGTTCGCAGTGGTCTCGTGCCCGGCAGCGATGAACGTCAAAATGTTGGAACGGACCTCGATCTCCGCCATGCCTTTGCCGGTCTCCGGATCGAGGGCGTTCAACAACAGTGTCAGGATGTCCTTCGCCACCGCGTCCGGCGCCGCCGCCATGCGCCGCCGCCGCGTCGCGATGATGTCGTTGATGGCGTCTTCGAAGAAGCGCAGCGTCGAACGCACCCGCCAATGGGCGAAACGCGGCACCGCCGGCGGCAGACCGATCACGTCGAACGGATCGATGCGTCCGATCGTGTCGAAATAGGTCCGCATGGCGAGGCGGAATTCCTCGGCAGCGCGGCCGAGCCCGTCGGAAAAGATGGTGCGCTCCAGCACGTCGAGGGTCAGGCGCGTCATTTCCGCGGCGACGTCGAGCGTGGCGCCGTCCTGCTGGCGCCAGCGCGCGACCAGCGCTTCGGTCGCCGCGAGCATAAGCGGCGCGAAGTCCATGATGGTCTTGCGCGCGAACACCGGCGCGACGGTGCGGCGCTGGATGCGCCATTGCTCGCCCTCGGCGCTGAGCAGGCCGTGGCCGAGCCCGGCCGAGAGCACCCGGCGCTGCAGCGCGTCCTTGCGATAGTTGCCGGCATTGTCGAGCAGGACGTGCTCGATCGAGCGCGGCTCGCTGACCAGGACCACGTGGGCAAACGGCAGGCCGCCGACCACGATCGGCTTGTCGAAATGCTCCTGCGCCCAGCATTCCAGCGGATTGCGCCACAGCGATGTTATCAGGCGAAAGGCGCCGAGCGGCTTCGGCTGCGGCGCCGGCGCCGGCGGCTGAAAGCTCAATGCCGCGAGATCGACAACGCTGGCAGCCGATGCGCTCATGGTCGCACGTGCACCGCACTGAATTTTGTGATGCGAATGATCCCCCGCCCGCAAGCGCGCCGATTTTGTGCGGTCAGCGCCGGGAAAGTCCAGCCGTGTTCGGTCGTCGAGGTATGGTTTATTCGCCCCTGTGCCGCCGCGGCCACATCATGCGGGTCGCGCTCGGCGCAGGGGAATTATTCGGTGCCGGTTTGCCCCAGTCAAGAACACCGCCGCGTGGACGTTTGGAAACGATAAAGAGGAACTGAGGCCTTTATCGACCAAACAATCGATTGATCAACCACGAGTCGAGCCCGCCGCTGCCGTCCGGCGGCGGTGAAGTGGCTTGGCGGCCGCGATCGGCGACTTGCGGATTTGACGCAGCAAACGGCTGCGGCAGGGCCGCGAACCAGCCGCCGCCGGCAACGCCGGGCAGTGGCGCCGGCGCGGTGCCGCGCAGTGCGGTTTTCATGAACCGGCTCCAGATGTCGACCGGCAAGCCGCCGCCGGTCGCCCTGCGGGTCGGTGAGGAATCGTCGTTGCCGAGCCAGACGCCGGTGACGAGGCGCGACGTGTAGCCGATGAACCAGGCGTCGCGGAAATCCTGGCTGGTGCCGGTCTTGCCGGCCGCCTGCCAGCCCGGCAGGTCGGCGTGGCGCGCCGTGCCGGACGCCAGCGTCTCGTGCATCATGGCGTTCATCATGGCGACGTAGCGGGCATCGACGATGCGGCCGAGCGCCTGCGGGGCGCGCGCATACAGCACTTTGCCGTCGCTGGTGCGGATGCGTTCGACCACGTGCGGCGAGGCGGCGAAGCCGCCATTGGCGAACGGCGCATAGGCGCCGACAAGCTCGAACAGCGACACTTCCGAGGTGCCGAGCGCGATCGAGGCGTTCGGTTCGAGCGGCGAGACGATGCCCATGCGATAGGCCGTGCGAATGATCGCAGCCGGGCCGAATTCAAGCGTCAGGCGGACCGATACGGTGTTGAGCGAACGGGCGAGCGCCTGCGTCAAGGTCACCGGCCCGAAATACTGGTGCTCGTAGTTTTCCGGCCGCCAGCCGTTTACGGAAATCGGCGCGTCCTCGCGCACGCTGTCGGGCGTGAGCCCGTGCTCGAGCGCGGTGAGATAGACGAACGGCTTGAATGCCGAGCCGGG
>JASHSE010000028.1 GCA_030036975.1 Xanthobacteraceae bacterium
AGGATTGCACCACGGCCGGATCGCGCACCACGTCGTCCGGCGTGCCCTCGGCGATCGCGGTGCCGTGGTCGAGCACGAGCACGCGCGCGGCGAGCGCCATCACTGCGCGCATGACGTGCTCGATCATCAAAATGGTCAGGCCGCCGTCGCGGCTGAGCTCGCGCAGCACCGCGACCAGGCGATCGACCTCGGTCGGCCGCAGGCCGGCGACCACCTCGTCGAGCAGCAGCAGTTTCGGCTCGGTGGCGAGCGCGCGCACCACTTCGAGCCGCTTGCGGTCGGGCAAGGTCAAAGCCGACGCCGGACGGTGGCGACG
Source organism: Xanthobacteraceae bacterium (assembly GCA_030036975.1). Lineage (GTDB taxonomy): Bacteria > Pseudomonadota > Alphaproteobacteria > Rhizobiales > Xanthobacteraceae > BOG-931. The sequence continues at coordinate 317 of JASHSE010000028.1, forward strand.
GTCGAACAGATCGAAGCGTCGTAGCAGCGCCTGCGCGCGCGCGCGCGCTTCGCCGACGCCGTGGCGGCGCAGAAGCGCACCGACCACGACATTGTCCTCGACGCTGAGCGCCGGGAACGGCCGCACCAGCTGAAAGGTGCGCGCAATGCCGCGCCGGCACACCACGTCGGGAGAAAGATCGTGGATCGGCTGGCCGTCGAAGATGATGCTGCCCTGGTCCGGCTTGAGCGCGCCGGCGATCATGTTGAACAGCGTGGTCTTGCCGGCGCCGTTCGGTCCGATCACCGCGAAAATCTCACCCTGCCGCACCTCGAAGCCGACGCCGTCGACGGCGACGAGGCCGCGGAAGCGCTTGCTGATTCGCTGCAGCGACAACAGCGCGGTCATGGCTTGTCCTTGGACAGCCCGAGCCGGCGGGCGAGCGGCGGCCAAACGCCTTGCGGCAGCGCCACGATCACGACCAACAGACAGGCGCCGTAAAACACCTGCTTGGCGCCGGGCATGTCGAGGCCGAAGGCGGCCATGGCCGTGTTGAGCGATTCGGCGAGGCCGGTCAGCACGAACGCGCCGAGGATCGGGCCGAACAAGGTGCCGATGCCGCCGATCACCGGGCCGAGGATCATCTCGATCGAGCGGCCGATATTGAAAACCTGCTCGGGAAACAGATTGTTGTAGAAGAAAGCATAGAACACGCCGGCAAACGAGGTCAGACTTGCGGAAATCATCACCGCAACCATCTTGCAGCGGAAGGTGGCGACGCCGGCGGCACGCGCCGCCTCTTCGTCCTCGCGGATGGCCCGCCAGAAATAGCCGATGCGGCTTTCCAACAAGAGCCGGCACAGGATGAACGCCACGACCGTAGCGGCGAGAATGACGTAATAGAACATGGTCGGATCGCCGCGCAGATGCCACACGTCGTTGTGGGCGACCTGCCGCACCGGCAGAAACAGGCCGGCCGAGGCATCGACCGCGGCGAGATGATCGAAGCCGATGCGGGCGAACTCGGCGAACGCGATGGTGAGAATGGCGAAATAGACGCCGGCGACGCCGAAGCGGAAGGCCAAAAAACCGATGATCGCCCCGCTCGCCGCCGCCACCGGCACGGCGGCGAGAAAGCCGATCCATGGGCCGATGCCGAAATCGACGAACAGCACCGCCGACACGTAGGCGCCCAAGCCGGCGTAGAGCGCGTGGCCGAGCGACAGTTGCCCAGCAAAGCCCATCATGATGTTCCAGGCCTGTCCGGTGAAGGCGGAATAAAGGATGACGATCAGGACGGTCAGCAGATAATCGTTGGCGATCCACGGCGCGGCCAGCAGCACCGCAAGCAACAGCGCGAGCAGAACAAGAATGCGGCGCGAGGCGCCGCCGGCAACGCGTGCAATGGAGATCGCGCTCACGACAGCCTCTGGCCGAGCAGGCCCTGCGGCCGGAACAACAGCACCAGCACCAGGATGGCGAAGGCGAACATGCTTTTCGCCGACGGCGTGAACATCAGCCCGGCCAGCGCCTCGGTGAGCCCGATGAGGATGCCGCCGAGCAGCGCGCCGGCCATCGAGCCGAGCCCGCCGGTAATGACGATAACGAAGGCGAGCAATGTGTAAGTCGGCCCGATGATCGGCGTCACGTCGACGATCAGCGTCATCATGCAGCCGGCGGCGCCGACGCAGGCCGCGCCGAGCGCGAAGGTCAGCGCGTAGAGGCGCTTGACGTTGAGCCCGATCACCAGCGCGCCGGTGTAATTGTCGGCGCAGGCGCGGATCGCGGTGCCGACGCGACTATAGCGAAAGAACGCGAACAACGCCGCCGCGAACGCGATCGCGGCGCCGCCCGCATAGGCCTTGGAGGCGTCGACCAGCACCGGCCCGAGCTGAAAGCTGTCGTAGGCGTAGGAGGTCTGCACGGTGCGGGCGTCCGGGCCGAACACGATGAGCAGCGCGTTGACGATGATGATCGCCAAGGCCACGACCAGCAGAAACTGGCTGTGCTCCGGGCGGGTGATGAACGGATTGATCAATCCCGCCTGCAGCACATAGCCGAACACGAACATCACCGCCGCGATCGGCACCAGCATGACCAGCGGATCGAGCCCGAACGACGAGAACAGCACCACCGCGAGATACATCGCGATCGACATCATCTCGCCGTGGGCGAAATTGACGATGCGTACCACGCCGAAAATGACCGACAGGCCGAGCGCCATCAGGCCGTAAACCAGCCCGGTGAGAATGCCGGCGACGACCACGTTCAGATAAACGTCAAACGACACCGCTGCTTCCCATGCTCGAACGAAACGACCTGCATGGGCCCATCATTTCATGATCTTGCGGCGCGAGCCAACAGGTGGGCCTTGTGATTCACATGCGCCGCGTCGCAGCGCCTATGCTTGCTGCCTCCCGATTACCACATCGCGAGGCTCGCGCGGAACCCTCGGACAGGCTTGGGTTGTACAACAGCCGCAGCTCACATTAGGATGCCAACATCCGCAGGTGCGGCAGCGCCCGCCACGCTCGTGAAGCCGCGGTTCGAGGGAGCGCGGCTTCAAGTGCCGCCTATTCACAACAGACGCGAATCTGGGAGGCCGTCATGACGCAGCTCAACGTATCCTTCAGTCAAAGGGGCTTGGCCTATTTCCCGGATTTCGCGATTTACAGCACGTTTTATCTGCGTGAGCACAGCCGGGCCAGCCACGAAGCCTGGCAAAACCTGGCGAAACAGCTCGACGCCTTTTGCGCCGGCAAAAAATTCCAAACCGTCGTCCTGCTGGGTGTCGGCTTCGAGTTGTGGACGACATGGTCGCGGGAGCTGGGCTATACGCTGCCGAAAGGAATGGGAAGCAAGGCGAAGCTCGATCAATACAGATCCGTATTCGCCAATACCGGCGGCGATTTGTGGTTTCACATCAAATCCGACAACGCCGGCGATGCGCAACGTGCGCTCACCCTGATCGAAACCAAGTTGCAGGGCGCGACGGCGCGGCCCGCTTTGATCGTGCCGGCGGAAAAGCGGCACGCCGGCAAGGTTTTCGGCGGACGCTTCATCGATGGGCTGGAGAACCCCGCTGACGCGGAGGATCTTTCGGCCCGCGTCATCGTCGGCGAGGACGACGCGGCGCACCGCGGCGCGGCCTTCCTGATGTCGCAAAAATTCGTCCACGACTGGACGAAGCTGAACGCGATGAGCGAACAGCAGAAGCAAAACATGATCGGCCGCGACGGGCAAAACCGCATCATCCCGATGGACGACGAATCGAGCCACATCAAGCGGGTGCGCCAGCTCGACCGCGAGCGTGTCAACGCCCGATTGGTCCGCCAGGCGCTGCCTTACGGCCGCAAGGCCGACAACAAGGCGAACGAGGAAGGCGTCTTCTTCGCCGGCTACGCGCAATCCACTTTCGTGTTCGACCGCATCATCGACGGCATTGGCGGCGACCAGCACGGATTCATCCAGGATCAGCTGTTCAGCGTGACGCGCAGCGACAGCGGCTCGTTCTGGTACGTGCCGAGCTTGCAGGAATGCGGCCTGGCGGCCGGCCACGGCCGCGCCGAGATCACCATGAACGAGTACTTCAACGTCCGCAGCGCCAACGGCTACATGTATTACAATGCGCGCGATTATCAGCACAAAATTCGCCGCTCGAAATCGGTCGAAGATTGCCCGCTCAGCGACCGCATCCTGACGCTGCTCAACCGACAATTTTCCCGGTGGCAGGACACCTGGTACAAGCCGCGGCAGACGCCGCCTTTGGGACATCTCAAGGACTATCTGCCGCCGGAAGAAAAATCCCTGCTCGCGGCTTCGGTGGCGCTGCGCAAGGGCAAAGCGATCCAGATCAGCCTGTCGAAGGTGTTGGTCAGTCCGGAATACAGCGCCAAAGCCAACCTGATGCGCATCGATCCCGACGAGATCGTGGTCGGCAACATGCCGCAGCTGTCGCTCGGGATCGGCGCGCAAGTGATGGAGTATCTCGACGAGAAGGAGAAGATCGCCGGCTTCTTCGCCACGCTGAACGAATATTCCGCGTGCGGCCATAACGCGCCGGATTATCCGCTCTTGATCGCCAAGGGCATCGATGCCATCGCGCTGTCGTACGGCGACAAGATCGGCGCCGCGACGGATACCACGGACTTTTACCAATCGGTGGTCTGGGCGCTCGACGGATTGAGCCGCTTCATCGAAGCCTATGCGGCGCTCGCCGAGAAAATGGCGGGCGAGAGCCGGTACGACGAGGCGCAGCAGGCGAATCTGCAGGCAATCGCGCGTCGGATGCGGAAGATCGCCCATCACAGGCCCGAGCATTTCA